>NZED01000006.1 GCA_002690325.1 Synechococcus sp. ARS1019 | reverse complement strand
GCAACGCTCACAACTTCCCCCTCGACCTGGCTGCTGCTGAGTCCACTCCTGTGGCTCTGCAGGCTCCTGCCATCGGTTGATCTGGAATCAACCTGTTCCATTCGGAACAGCACCAACGATTCAGATCAACTGAATCGGAAAGCCCCCGCCGAAAGGTGGGGGCTTTTTGTTGGGCGTTCTAAACAGCTTGTCCGTAGCGTTGCAGAGCCGCCAAACAACCCATGGACGAGGCGATCGAGGACAGCATCGCCACACAGGCAGCAACAGCAATTGCCGAGCAGAAGTGGGGACGACTGCGCTACATCGGCAACCGATTTGAACGTGCTCGGCGTTATCGAGAAGCCTGGTCCGTACTAGCCCAATCCGTCGAAGCGACGAGCGATCACGCCTACCCGATCTGGCCAGGACCGACACCACCGCAACCCAACACCACAGGGGTGCTGGTGCTACCTCGCTCACGTGATCTCGGAGATGAGCTCAGAATTCTGCGATTTATCGGTTCACTCCAACAACACGTCAACACTGTTTACGCCTTGGTGGAACCACGCCTGGCCCCNCTCTTGGAACGAAGCTTCCCAGGGCTGATCTGCCGCGATCCAAGCCAGCCATCTGTCTTGAAAGACATCACTCATATGGCCGCCCAGGAACGGCTGGCGTTCTGGTTTGGGGCGAACAGCAGCCAGCTCGTCGAGACCTTCAAACCCTTGATCCCGCCAGCGCAGGCCACCAGTGAACCTGCCAAAGGCATCGGCATCAGCTGGTTCTCTAAATCCAGAAACAAGACCCTTCCAGCCATTGAGGACTGGGTCGATGTCCTAAAGCGCATTCGCCGACCCCTCCAATCTCTGCAGTATTTAGAGAAGCCAGCAAAGATCAGAGCTCTCAGGGAGCTGAGCGGACGACGCATCCGCTCAGCTCAACCCATTGACCAGATGACAGACATTGATGGGTTCGCTGGGCAAATCAAAGGCATGCAGGGTGTTCTGACCATCAGCAACACCACAGCTCATCTCGCTGGTGCTCTCGGGGTGCCCTGTGTGGTGATCTTGGACAACGGAACCATCACCAATTGGCCGAATGATGGAGACCGCACACCGCTCTATCCCCACACCCGCCTCATTCGACGCGGTGATGATGATTGGAGCACCACCCTTCNGCGNGGTTGGAGAACACTCAAAGCCATGGTCCAGGACCCATGACCACCAGCACCAGCGCTGCAGCAACGAAACGCCCGAGTGGTAAACGGCCGCCAAGATCGCTAGCCCAGCGCATCCTTCGCTGGGGGCCATGGCACTACCGCTTCTGGCGTGAGATCGCACGGTGGTNCTACGAACAATCTCTCAACAATCAAGCCGTTGTTNATCCAGATCACTACTTTCCTGCTCACCAGGAATTGCTGAATAGCTACGAGAGCATCCGAAGAGAAACCTTGGACATCGCCTTGTCCGGGCGGCTGCCTGCCAACCACGANATCATGCAGCAGCAGCGGACGCTGTATGAATTCGACCGCAAGATCTGGGGGATGCTTCCCCTCCGGGGTTATGGCTACGACTACCCCGCGAACCAAGAGCAGATCCCAACGCTCAAGGCTTTTCTCAAGCGTCACCCCGATGTGGTGTCAGCGGCGGTGAGTTTGTTCCCTGCAGGCAAGGTATTACGACCGCACAAAGGTCCGTTCAAAGGAGTGTGGCGATATCACTTACCTCTGTATGTGCAGGAGCTCGGGAACGGGAAAACCTCCTGNGAATTGCAAATCAATGGAATTCGGTATGACCTNCGCGAAGGAGAGGGCTTCCTTTGGGACGACACGTTCATGCATTCCGCAGTCAATCGCTCCGATCAACCACGCGTGGTGCTGTTATTTGACGTCTTTCGGCGAGACCAGCCGTTTTGGCTGATCGGCATGAGCTGGGTGTTCCTCTGGGTGGCACAACTTTGGCAACGCCTCCAAAACATGCGCTCCCGGGCCCTGCTGGAACCATGAATGAAGNCGCGCGGCAGCTTCTGGAGAAGCATGAACTTCGCCCCCATCCCGAAGGGGGCTGGTACCGAGAACTGCATCGAAGCCCACTGAAGGTCGAACGGAACGATGGCCAGCAACGCGCTGCACTCACCACGATTCTGTTTCTGCTCTGTGAGGGTGAATTAAGTCGATGGCATCGCGTGCTGAACGCCGATGAGGTGTGGGTGCATTGCGCCGGNGCACCCTTAACGCTCTGGTCCTGTGATCCGGACTCCTTGAAGGCTGAGCGCCATGAGCTGGATGCATTGGATCCTGTACGNGTGATCTCGGCNGGGCATTGGCAGGCTGCTCGCAGCANCGGCGCCTTCAGCTTCGTCAGTTGCTGCGTTGGACCCGGGTTTGACTTTGACGATTTTGAAATGGCTCGCGAGTGCCCTGAAGACCAGCGCCCAAACCTCCCTTATCCCGAGCTGGTCTGATCAAGACCAGACGATGGCTTCGTAGCCTCTGTGGCATCGAATCTTGACCATGGGCAGCAGCTTCGGGGATCTTTTTCGCATCAGCACCTTCGGCGAATCCCACGGAGGCGGCGTCGGCGTGATTGTTGAGGGTTGCCCGCCCCGCCTTGAGCTGAATCTGAGCGAGATTCAACGGGAACTGGATCGACGCCGACCGGGNCAAAGTCACATCACNACACCNCGCAAGGAAGCNGACCAGGTTGAGGTTTTGAGTGGCCTGCTAGANGGCACAACCACCTTGGGCANGCCAATCGCCATGCTGGTGCGCAACAAGGACCAACGTCCAGGCGATTACAAGGACATGGCAGTGGCGTTCCGCCCATCCCATGCCGATGCCACTTACCAGGCGAAGTATGGGGTCCAAGCAAGCAGTGGTGGTGGTCGAGCCTCAGCACGAGAAACGATCGGGCGGGTTGCCGCTGGTGCGATTGCCAAACAACTGCTGCGCAAAGCCGCCAACACCGAAGTCCTCGCCTGGGTGAAGCGGATTCACACCATCGAAGCCAATGCCATCAATCCCGACGCCGTCACACTCGAGGACGTGGAAGCCAACATCGTTCGTTGTCCGGACCAAGACACCGCGGCCGCGATGGTGGAACGGATTGAAGCCATCGGNCGGGAAGGTGATTCNTGCGGTGGGGTGATCGAGTGTGTGGTTCGCCATCCTGCAATGGGTCTTGGGATGCCCGTTTTCGACAAGCTGGAAGCCGACCTCGCCAAAGCGGTGATGTCACTCCCCGCCACCAAGGGGTTTGAAATCGGCTCAGGCTTCGCCGGAACCATGCAAAAAGGCAGCCAACACAACGACTCCTTCGTTCCAAGTCGTGATGGACGGCTGCACACCACCACCAACAACTCCGGCGGAATTCAGGGCGGCATCAGCAATGGTGAAGCGATCGTGATTCGTGTCGCGTTCAAGCCGACNGCGACAATCCGCAAGGAGCAGCAAACCATCGATTCAGATGGCAACGCCACAACCCTTGCAGGCAAAGGACGCCACGATCCCTGCGTTCTGCCAAGGGCAGTGCCAATGGTGGAAGCCATGGTGGCCCTTGTTCTTGCGGACCATCTCCTGCGACAACAGGGTCAATGCAGCCTGTGGTGAGCAGTCATCACCACAGGCNAGTCGACTAGGTCGTCNTTGCCGATGACGCCACNGGCTGTTCGGCNCCTGGGGCGNTTTTTGATGACATTGCTGAACTCCTCGTCCGTGAACGACGGGCAGGCTTGGTCGGCGCCGAGGTCTTCTTGACGGTGCGTCGAGGGCGTGAGCGAGTGGAACGGCTGCGATGGTTGAGCACCAGAGCCCATTCCTCATCCGTCAACGTCGCNGGCTTACTGCCGTGGGCATAGGCCAGCTTCGCGGCCTTCTCGATGTCCTTAATCAGGTTGACCCAGGACGTAGCGAAGCGCTTGTCGGACTGGGACTTCGCCCCGCTTTCCANCAGGGTCTCGACGACACCAGCAGCAGTGACCTTTTTGCGTCGACGGTTGAAAATCTCTTTCTGCAACTGAGCGATGAGAGCATCAGCCTTGTCGCTCAGCTTGATGGTGAGCTGCGACATCGCAGAAAAAACAGCTCTCTCATCTGTAGCATTTCAGACTCATCCCAACCAAATGGTGGGCTCAAGAGATCGTCGTCGTCGACCGTTGAAGGAGATCCAGCAACTCAGGGTGAACCCCTGAGGCCTGAACAACCGCACGACCCAGCGCGACAGCGTCATGACCAGCGTTCAACCAGTCCTGGAGATCGGTCGCTGCTAAGCCACCCGCTGCGATCACAAATGGCAAGGTGCCCAGTGGTGATCGCAAACGAGACCAATACTCCCGTCCGACCGTCGCCGCTGGAAACAACTTGACCAACCGACACCCAGCCTGACTCGCCTGCATCACCTCCGTCGGACTGAACACNCCAGGAACNACGAGCAGACCCCGGGATCTCGNCTCGAACTGCAACTCACTGTCCCAGCAGGGGGACATCGCATAGGGAAGATTCAGGCTTTCCAAGTCATCGAGGGCGCGACGGTCAGTCACCGAAGCTGCACCTAGAGACAATTTGGGGCACGACACCTGAATGGAGTGGAGGAGACCACACCAACCGGGGTGAGGTGACCAAGCCANCTCGAGGTGACGAAGACCAGCGGCNTCCANAGTTGCCAACTGAGCCAGCAAGGCAGAGCCGGCGTCTGNTGCTTGTTGGTCGAGATCCTCGTGGCTGGGACGNACAACCAAAAGAAAAGGCTGGATNGTCAGGGAAGCAATCAAGCTCTCCTGACGATCCAGCCAACGGTGTTGCGCTGATTCAGACGTATTCGGCAACGCGGGCGTCACGCTTGATCAGAAGCTCCTGGAACTCCTCTGCATCCACCGTCTCACGCTCAACNAGCATTTCGGCCAATTCATCCAGCACTGNACGGTTGTCATTCAGGACCTTCGTGGCGCGTTTNTAGGCAACNTCCACAAGATCAGAGACCTCTTGNTCGATCGTTGCAGCGGTGTCTTCAGAAAAGTCACGCTCGGCAGCGATGTCGCGACCAAGGAACATGCCNCCTTGGGCACGACCCAAGGCGACAGGACCCAAGGTGTCACTCATGCCAAACCGAGTGATCATCTGGCGTGCGGTCGACGCCACTTGCTGAAGGTCGTTCGAAGCACCGGTGGTCACTTCGTCTTCGCCGTANATGATCTCTTCAGCCACGCGACCGCCGAGNGCAACCGCCATCTGGTTCTGTAGGTAAGCCCTGGAATACAAACCGGATTCCATCCGCTCCTCACTCGGCGTGAAGAAGGTGAGACCACCTGCGTTGCCNCGNGGAATGATTGAAATCTTCTGAACCGGGTCGTAGTCGGGCATCAGAGCACCAACAATGGCGTGGCCAGCCTCGTGATACGCCACAAGACGCTTGCGGCGCTCGCTCATCACTCGGTCTTTTTTCTCAGGACCAACCATGATCCGCTCNATNGCGTCGCTGATCTCGTCGTTGCTGACTTCAGTCAGTTCACGGCGAGCGGCAAGGATGGCAGCCTCATTGAGCAGATTGGCCAGGTCTGCACCGGTGTAACCGGGAGTCCGGCGAGCCACCTTGTCGAGGTCAACATCCTTCGCCAGGGTCTTGCCGCGGGCGTGAACCCCAAGGATTTGGAGACGACCGGCATAGTCGGGTCGGTCCACCGTGACCTGACGGTCAAAACGACCGGGTCNCATCAACGCNGCGTCCAAGACGTCTGGTCGGTTGGTGGCCGCAATGATGATGATTCCGGTATTGCCTTCAAAACCATCCATCTCGGTGAGGAGCTGGTTCAGGGTCTGTTCCCGCTCATCGTTTCCACCGCCGAGTCCAGCACCACGCTGACGACCNACAGCATCGATCTCATCGATAAAGACGATGCAAGGCGCATTTTTCTTGGCTTGCTCAAACAAATCGCGAACGCGGCTTGCACCAACGCCAACGAACATTTCAACGAACTCGGAGCCTGAGATCGAGAAGAAGGGAACTCCTGCTTCACCAGCCACGGCTTTGGCCAACAGGGTCTTACCAGTNCCTGGAGGGCCAACGAGCAAACAGCCTTTCGGAATTTTGGCTCCAACGGCCGTGAAGCGGTCAGGATTTTTAAGGAAGTCGACGACCTCAGTCAGCTCAAGCTTGGCGCCCTCGATACCGGCAACGTCAGTGAAGGTGACTTGCGTCGAGGGTTCCATCTGAACCCGTGCCTTGCTCTTGCCGAACTGCATGGCGGGGTTGCCACCACCACCACCCTGAGCACGCCTGAACAGGAAAAACAGGCCACCAAGGAGCAGCAGCGGGAAGATCAAGCTGCCTGCAGCCTGTTGCCAAGCATTGGCTTGACGGGTGGGCTGGACGGCGATGTCAACGTTGTGCTCGGTGAGCATGCCGAGCAATTCCTTATCGGGAGCGAGGTTCACATCAGCCCGACGGCCGTCATTCTCAACGACTTTGGCGGTGCCACTGTCGGGAGAAATGACGACACGACTGATCTGGTCATCCTGAACAGCTTCGATGAAATCGCTGTACCGCATGGTGCGGACTTCAGGCTGTGAGCCGGAACCACCGCCGATGAAGGCAGGGGCGATTACAGCGATCGCCAAAACCAACAGGGCGGTTAGGCCGATGTTGCGCCAACGCTTGTTCAAGAGTCGCCTCGCTAGATGAAGGAATGTTAAACCGATCGCTCGGGATCAGGCGGCCCGGAGCACATCAACAACGCTCTTGAAGGCGAACCACTCGGGAATCTCCTCCCCGTTGCGCAGCATTTTGCGNAACTGTGTGCCGCTCAGCTTGCGGACATGCAGGCCACGAGCTTCTGCGTGCTCCGCAGTGACGTAGCCCTCTTCCTCCGTGTAAACGAGGTTCAAGGAGGGGACCGTCTCCATGGTCAGTTCTGGAGCACACTCCTTGGCGAAGTTCTGAGCGTCGTAGGGACCGTAGAAGTCGTCTCCAGTCAGAGATGACTTACAGCCAGCCATGTCCCGGCCGATGATGAAGTGGGTGCATCCGTAGTTGCGACGGATGATCATGTGCTGGAGAGCCTCGCGGGGACCAGCCATATGCATCGCATAGGGCAGGTAAGCCCAGCGAATGTTGTCGTTGTTGACCTCTGCAGCCAAGCGCTCATAGGTCTGGAAGCGAACCTCACCAGGGATGTCGTCTTGCTGGGTNGGGCCACAGGTGGGGTGAACCAACACCACAGCGTTCTCACTGACGTTCTGAGCATGCAGAGCGCGGGTGAACAGCTCGTAATGCGCTCTGTGGATTGGATTACGGCATTGGAAAGCCACCACATCCTCGCCAGCGGGAAGTCCGGCGCGAACCTCTGCAGGGGTCTTGCAGGCGAAGACACGGTTGGGCAGCGCGAGACCTTCAAGGGTTCCGCCGAGATAGAAGCGCTTGCGCTCCATTGAAATCATGCGGACCGCAGGGTGCTCCAGAGAGGTTGTTCCGTAGCAACCTTTGGCCTCAACAACCTTGTTCGGTTCCCATTTNTCCTCAACCGTGAGAACAGCAAGGTCCTGACCGTTGTAGGTCAAAAGAATTTTGTCGCCGACCACCACGCTGTCCTGGTCGGTGTCCATCACGATCGGCAGACCGAAGAGTTGACCAGCCGCTGTGCGATGACCACTGACGACGGCGTCATAGTCCTCCTGATGCATGAAGCCACGCAGCGGAGAGAAGCCACCCACNACCAGAAGCTCCACATCGCAGGCATTGCGATCTGAGCACTCAAGAGTCTTGGAGGCACTGGCTTTCACCGCAGCACGATCGGCTTCGGGAACCATCAGGTCAACCAGGGTTCCGCCGTAAGGCGCAATCACACCGGATCGCTGGGCAGAAGCGGAAACACTGGCGGACATAGCGCGGAGTGCGAACGGAGAACCGCGCGATTCTCCCAGATGATCTTGCAATAGAAAACAACACAAGCCAAAAAAAGAGGGCCTCTCGGCCCTCTTTTTCCGAATTGATCGCTCTGAACTCAGAGTTCTTCGAGACGGCCGTACAGCTCACCACTGATTTTGATATCGATGACCTCGCGGCCACCCATGTCGGAATCAGAAGGCTGAATTGCGCTGAAGACGCCAGCAAATTCACCCGTTTCTGGATCGACTTTTGTGATCGACATGTTCATNGTGCCGACACCATCGATATAACGCTTGTTGTTGTCCTTTTCGAGATCTTTCTCGTCGCCTCCAAGGGCAATCAAGCCCTGGGCGTACTGCACACCAGTGGTGAGAGCACGGCCTTTGGGATCGATGAAGTTGCTNGTGCGGTAGCTAGGAGTCCGGTAGGTGCCTTCAAAGTCGGTGCTGGTGGTAATACCAGAGCCGTCAGCCTTGGCATCAAGCGACTTGCTGGAGAAGGTGAACGGGAATTCCTCACCACCGGGNACCAAAACCGTGATCGGCTGGAAATCGATCCCGCCCTTTTCCTGGAAGTTCAAGCCACTTTCAGTGACGGTGAGATCACCAAAGACTTCATCCAGGCTGGATGTNTAGCGAGTGAGGATTTTGCCCTCAACAAATTGAGCGACCTGACGGATGTTCTTCGGCTCCTCTTTGGCAAACACCTGCACGGGGTGCATGCAGATATCGCGAAGTTCGTAACGACCACCGACGGTTAGAGGAATGGAGCCACGAGCCGAATCACCAATGGTGGGGCAATCGTTGGCTTTACCAGTGTTTCGGATGTCGTCGTAGGTGGTGTTGGCAGCCGCACGCTGCACGGCCTGACTGTCACCGCTGCAGGCTGTTGTGACCAGAGAAAGACAGAGCGCCAGCACGACGGCCAGCAGGGGACGAATGCGCATGGATAGAGCCGGAAGGCTGAATGAGGTGCGGCAGACAACCGCCCGGCATGGATCCTACAAGGGGTAAACGACTCCTCCGGCTAGCTTTTGCAGGTCTCAACAACTTGTCGGATCCCGCGGCATGGCATGGAGATCCCNCNNGTCCCAGAGGGCTTCAAAGCATCTAACCGACCCGGGAGCTCTCGCCGAGTCTGTAATCGANCGCCCTTGTCGTTCCACCGCCTGCAACGCCGGACATGTCTGGGCCTCTTCAATCACGATTCAGTCGGTGTAGCCGCTTGAGACCGAGGCAGTGCATCGAGCAGACGATCCAGCAAACGGTGGGCTAACTCCAGTTTCGGCATGCACTCGATCGGAGTGCATCCACATTGATCAAGAAGCCAACCACCATTGTTGATCGAACCAAAACCCTGATTGGGACGATCGATTGGGTTCACCATGAGCAAGTCACAGCCCTTGGACAATCGCTTCGTCTCGCCGCGGTCCCTCATCTGCTGCTCATCGCCAGCCAGTGCGGCAAAACCCAGCACGACCTGGCCGTTAGGCCGATCANGACTCAGCCCTTGGAGTAAATCGGGAACCAGCACCCAGCCAGTACCCATGGATTCGAGCAGCTGATCTTTTGGCTGCTTCCCTTCATCGCCACCGTTGACGCGGCGAAGGTCCGACACCGCCGCGACCATGGCCACAGCATCCACACCGGCTTGACTGGCCGACAAGACCTCCTGCATCTCAGCGGCCGANTCAATGGCCTGAGNCGTCAGGCCCTCCAACCAAGCCTCAGGGCACTGCAACGGGCCATGCACAAGAGTGACATCAGCACCACGCAACGCTGCAGCCTGAGCCAGCAGAACACCCATCACACCACTACTGCGATTGGTGATCATCCGCGCTGAATCGATCGCCTCAAGCGTGGGCCCCGCACTCACCAATACTCGGTGGCCCAACCAATCCCGACGAACCACAACGTCGGCCTCGCCACGGCTAAACAAACTGGCTGCAGCGAGAACAATGCGCTCAGGCTCCGCCATGCGGCCCGAACCATGGCGATCACAGGCGAGCAGACCCAAGGCGGGGGGCAAGGGCTGGACGAGAGGCCAAGATTGAATCGTGTCCCAGTTTCGGCGAACGGACGGATGAGACCACATCGCCGTGTTCATGGCCGGCACNGCCAGAACCGGCGCCTCTGTGGCAAGCANCAAGCTGGCGATGAGGCCATCNGCNAGCCCANCGCACCAGCGCCCAAGACTTGTTGCGCTCAGCGGCGCAACGATGACGAGATCAGCCCACTCGGCCAGTTCGATGTGCAGTGGGCGTGGACATACAGCAGACCATTCATCGCCGTCTTGATAACAGCGATGACGACTCAGACTGGCCAGAGCCACAGGACTCACCAAGTGCGATGCACTGGGCGTCACCACACATCGCACCTCGGCTCCAGCCTTCACGAAGGCACTGACGAGGAGAGGCGTCTTGACCGCCGCAATGCTTCCGCAACAGGCAACAAGGAGACGCCGTCCTCTTAATGGAGCAGCGACGTCAATCCTCATCAAACGGTTCCTGGTCCACGAGGTGCACGTAGGGCGCAGTCAGATCGGGACGATGAATCGCCAAAGCCCTTAGTAAGTGCCAATCAGACAGGCTGTCGAACGCGGATGGGTAGTCGTCGTCATCCAAACGCCTGGCCAAAACAGCAATGGACTCTTCATCGAACTCAGCCAAGCTTTCAGGAGTAATCGACATCGAATCGACGGAGCTAAGCGACTGATTCCATCCAGTGTGTCCCAGTCGCTGACCGCTAGCGTCTTCTTCCTGGGGAATTAGCTCAGCTGGTAGAGCGCTGCGATCGCACCGCAGAGGTCAGGGGTTCAAATCCCCTATTCTCCACTGACCTGAGAGGTCTGATGCATACGCATGTCAGGCGCAAGCGTTCAGCTCTGCTGATAGGCCTCGGCATGGTTGTGATCTGCGCTGTTGTTGCGCGACCGTCGTCCCTGCTGACCTTCACGCTGCTGACCCTGGCCAGCGGGGTTCGTCAGGGCAGTTCTCAACGCCTTTGACACATCATGAGGTAAAAGGGAAGAGTGATTTTTCCTGTTGTCGATGTCGCAATCGAAACGCGAGCAAGTCGTCAGCCACCTGCGCTACATCCGTCAGGAACTTCGTGAGATGCATCAAGGCGTGATGGAGGACGGCCTGCTTCCAGAGGCTGGTGAAGTCCGTGGCGTCATGGCTCAAATGGAAGCCCTGTTGGAACTTTTGGAAGGCAAATCCTCACGAAAGAAGGCAGAAGCCAAGTAGCAGAGGANCAATTCCCTCTGGCCAAATCGGGCAATCCAAGCTTTGCTTTT
Source organism: Synechococcus sp. ARS1019 (assembly GCA_002690325.1). Taxonomy (GTDB): domain Bacteria; phylum Cyanobacteriota; class Cyanobacteriia; order PCC-6307; family Cyanobiaceae; genus Parasynechococcus. The sequence continues at coordinate 71,419 of NZED01000006.1, read as the reverse complement.
GGCGTCCCCATCACCCAGCCCGGGATTTCCCGGGCTTTTTTGTTGTTCGTCCCGATCTGATGGCGCGTCGACGTCAGGCCACACGTCTGCAAAGAACGCTGGGAAGCCTTGGAGAACGCTTCGAGCAATGGGCCGACAACCCCTGGCGTCGTCTGTCTGTGCTCACGATCGCTCCACTGTTGGGATTCCTTCTCGGCACTGCGATCTCGTCCGTTGCTGGCGTACTTGGCCAGCTGGATCCAATCATGGCGTTGGTGGTGGTGTTGGGCAGCGAAGCCATGATCCGTCTCAGACGCCAGCTCAGCGCAGCAGAGGAGCCACGCTCATCGGTGGTCATGGGATGCCTTGATTTCACCCGAATCGGCTTTCTTTACGGCCTCTTTCTAGAAGCGTTCAAGCTGATTTAAATCAAGACCAAACAGACACGGACAGAGAGCAAAACTATCCATACCCTTCGGACAGAGATCTCTGGTTCAGGCGATGGGTCGCGATCATTTTTTTCTCGAACTCGAGCCTCCCTCAGAACAACTCAGGAACGCCCCTCACGTCGTCATCGTCGGTGGTGGGTTNGCCGGGATCCATGCCTGCAAGGCACTCGCATCCGCAAATGTGCGAATCACTCTGATCGATAAACGCAACTTCAACCTGTTCCAACCGCTGCTGTATCAGGTCTCNACAGGACTGGTTTCCCGTGGAGATGTTGCGACCCCTCTTCGAGAACTCGTTGGCAATCAACACAATGTGCAGGTTCTCCTTGGTGAAGTCACACAAATCAATCCTGAAGGGCAACAGATCGTCTTCAACGGAAAGGCTTACAGCTACGACCATCTGCTGTTAGCCACAGGATCAGGGAGCACATTTTTCGGCAAGGAAAAGTGGCGAACCTTCGCGCCACCGATGAAGATCTTGGAACACGCCGAAGAGATTCGTCGGCGATTGTTGATGGCCATCGAACAGGCAGAACAAACCCCGGAGCCCAGCGCCCGTCAGTTTCTGCAGACCGTGGTGATCGTGGGAGCTGGACCCACCGGCTGCGAGATGGCCGGAGCGGTGTCGGAACTGATGCGCTGGGCTCTCAAAAATGACTTCAAACAGCTTGATCCGAGCAAAACCAGAATTGTGCTGATCGACCCGGGAGAGCGGGTGTTACGAGCAATGCCAGAAGCCCTATCGGAAGCAGCAATGCGTTCTCTCGCTGCAGACGGGGTTGAATTCATCGCGAATGGTCGTGTGCAAACCATGCGCCCAGGAGAAGTGATCGTCGGCACACCTGACGGCGACATTCGACTACAGGCTGCAACTGTGATCTGGACAGCCGGCGTGCGTGCATCCCATCTCGGCCAGCAACTGGCGGAGATCACGGCATGCGAGGTGGATCGAGCAGGCCGCGTCATCGTCCAAGACGATTTCTCAATCCCCGGTCACCCCGAGATCCGGATTGCCGGCGATCTCTGCAGTTACAGCCATACGCAAGATGGCCAACCCCTCCCAGGGATGGCAGCACCTGCCAAGCAAGCCGGCACGTTTATTGGCAAAGATCTCGCCGCGATCGTCGCCGGTCGAACGCGACCTCGCTTCGCTTACACGGATTTCGGCAGCATGGCCGTTTTAGATCGCACCTCAGCGGTTGCTGATCTGCGTGGTCTGAAAGTTTCAGGAGGTGCAGGTTGGCTGCTGTGGGCTGTGGTTCACCTGGCGCTGATTCCCGGCTGGGAAAACAGGATTTCCCTCAGCATCAAATGGTTGTTCGCCCTGCTCACACAACAACGAGCTGCTCTCTTGCTCACTGGTATGCCCAGTCAGCACATTGCCTTAAACGCTGCGGACGCCCACTTCCCGATGCAGAGCGGGCAAGGGCCATCGATCGCTGCGCCCGACGCCGCACTCAAAGAGGCCATGAACTACTACTCCCATCACATGAGTGGCCTGCCCCACACTCAAGAGCTGCTGGACACCAAAGAGGATTCCGCGGCTGACTCCGCCGCCGCCATCAAATAAAGCAGCGCCATCCGCGTTGGCACGCCATTGCGAACTTGTTCCTCCACGAGGCAGATCTTGAGGTCGTCCAGGAGCTCACCCGTCATTTCCACACCACGGTTGACCGGTCCTGGATGCAACACCGGAACCGCTTTGCCACAAAGCAGCAGGCGTTGATGACTCAGACCGAAGTCGCGGTGATAGCGGTCTAGGTCTGTCAGCAGCTGTTGTCCCATCCGTTCCTTCTGGAGCCGAAGCGTCATCACGGCATCAGCACCATCGAGAGCCTTCTCAAGACGCCGCTCAATCGTGATCCGCCCGCGTACAGGCACTGGATCGACTGAAAACCCTGGGGGGGGCGCATCAACAAACGCCTCGAAAGCGTCTGGCAACAGGCTGGGAGGCCCGCACAGAACCACATCGGCACCGCAGGCTGTCAATGCCCAGAGGTTGGAACGTGCAACGCGAGAGTGAAGAATGTCGCCAACAATCACAACTCTTTTTCCCTGCAACGCTTCGGGCATGGGGTGCTGAGGGGAAAAGTGCCGCGCGAGGGTCAGCAGATCGAGGAGGCCCTGGCTTGGATGGCTGTGGAGGCCATCGCCCCCATTGAGCACAACTGTGCGTTCCCCAGCCCGCTCGAGATCTTCAGCCAGTTGCTGGGGCACCGCCGTGGAGCGATGGCGCACCACCAGAACATCAGCACCCATCGCCACATAGGTGCGAGCCGTATCCAGCACACTTTCTCCCTTACTCAGAGAACTGCTGGACGGCGAGAAGCTCATCACATCGGCAGACAGCCGTTTGGCCGCCAGTTCAAAACTGCTTCGCGTGCGCGTACTCGGTTCAAAGAACAAGGTCGCGACCAGTCGTCCCTGCAGAGCGGGAATCTTGCGAGCACCGGTGACTGGCAGAGCACGAAAGCGCTCTGCCAGCTCTAGAACAGAGGCGTAGTCCTCGCGTGAAAACGAAGCGAGGTCAAGGATATGGCGGTGGTTCCACCCACTCATGCTGTAGCCCTCTCCCCTGGGAACCATGCCTGATCGGGCGGAGGAGTTCGATCTCCACGCTCGCGTCGACTCACGCTGCGACTCGATCCCAGATACCAACGCCAAGGCTGATCCTGTGCCTGAGAGATGCCGATCCGTGTGGTCGTCACCAAGTCAGATGTGGGTAGATCTGGCACATGCTGCGCAACCCAAAGTGTGTGATCGCCAGTGGCCGAACAGCTGTCGTCACTGCGATTAATGCCAAAGCGCCTGGCCAGAAGACCAGGCCCGGCCGCGACCCTCTCGGGTTCCCCGGGAAGCGCTACTGCCCTTAGCAATACGCCGTTGGCCCAATCCGGACGCCCTGTCACCACGTTCACGCAGTAATGAATGCCGTAACTCACATAGACATAGAACCGCCCAGGGGGGCCAAACAACGTTTCATTGTTCGGACTCCGCCTGCGAAAACCATGGCAAGCAGGATCATCCTGGGCGTACGCCTCCGTTTCCACAATCACGCCCCAAAGCAAACGGCCGTCGGGCTGTCGTTGCACAAGACGAGCACCGATCAGATCCGGAGCAACATCCTCAGCAGGCCGGGAAAAAAAATCCGACTCAAGTGGCGCTAGAGCAGTGACAGGCAATGATCGCGACACGACACTGATGGGATAGCGAAAAGATGGGAGACAGCGCAGAAGTCGTGGTTCCAACTCAGGTCCTACAGGCCAGGCGAGACCTGGTCTTTCTCATCCTGGCGGGACTCTTCCTGGGGACCCTGGGCATGCTGAACATCCTGGGACTCACCCGCTTTCTTCTCCTAGGACAGATCGGAACATGGCCCATCGTTGTGGCCGTAGGAGCACTGCCGTATCCGGTCACGTTTTTGTGCACCGACCTCATCAGTGAAATCTGGGGAGAACGCAAGGCCAACCAATTGGTCTGGATCGGATTACTTCTGAACGGCTGGGTGGTGCTGATCCTTTGGCTTGGGGGAGTCCTACCCGGCCTCCCAGGCAGCAGTGATGCCACATTTCGAACCATCCAGCAGCTGAGTTTCGGCTCCATCGGGGCATCGATGGTGGCGTACCTCACGGCCCAATTCGTCGATGTGCGGGTGTTTCATTTCTGGAAGCGAAAAACCAACGGCAAGGCGCTGTGGCTCCGCAACAACGGATCAACGTTGGTCAGTCAGCTGGTCGACACGAGTGCTGTTGTTTTAATCAGCCACTTTGCTGCCCACGTTCTGCCCGTCGACCCGAACGAAGCCCTGCTGCCCCAGCTCGGGAGCTTCATCGCCGGTGGCTATTTGTTCAAGGTCTTGGCAGCCCTCGCCGACACGTTCCCCTTCATCTGGCTCACAGGCTGGCTACGGAACTGGCTCGAGGTGCCTGGTCCCGGCAGTGAACTTGCGACGGATGGTCTCCGATAGACGGCAGCATGCAGCAGACCCCGTCATGCTGAGGGCATCCCGTTTCAACCCATGGATCAAGCTCTTTCTGGGTTCAATCTCGGCACCGTGCTGCTCGCCAGCATCGTGCTGTTTCCCTTGGCATGTCTGTTCTTTGGCACCCGAGGCGGTTACTACAACACCGATCAATACGACGGCAACGGCACTGCCCACTGACTTGACATGAACGGATCCGTTCCCGGCCCAGCAAGCTCCATCGAAGACATCCGACTTGCTTTGCAGAGCTGGCCTGAAGTCGAGTCTTATCTCGAGGGCTGCAAAGGTGTGATTGTTCCTCTGGGATCCACAGAACAGCACGGCCCCACCGGTGCCATCGGAACGGATGCCATCACCGCAGAGGCAGTGGCCCTGGAGGTGGGGAAGCGGACCGGCGTTCTGGTGACACCTGCCCAAGCCTTCGGAATGGCCGAGCATCATCTCGGTTTTGCAGGAACGATGAGCCTTCAACCAGCCACGTTGCTGGCGGTCATGCATGACCTTGTGCTCTCCCTTGCCAGACATGGATTCGAACGGGTCTTCGTCATCAACGGCCATGGCGGCAATATCGCGACCACAAAGGCAGCCTTCGCCCAGGCCTACGGCACAGCGGCGAGCCGTGGCTTGAGCGTTGCACCGCAACTGCGTTGTCGTCTCTCCAATTGGTTCATGGCAGGGCCAGTAATGAAGCAAGCCCGTGAGCTGTACGGAGCCAAAGAAGGCCACCACGCGACACCCAGTGAGATAGCGGTCACCCTCTGCATGGAACCGAGCTTGCTCAGCAAGCAACGCCCTTTACCCGATCCAGCACCAGCAGGCCCGATTCATGGCCCCGACGATTTCCGCCAACGCCACCCCGATGGCCGGATGGGCTCCCATCCATCCCTGGCAACAGCGGCCCACGGCACCAGCCTGCTGGACACAGCCGCGGCCGCTCTAAGCGAGGATCTACGCAGTTTCCTCAAAACGGCATGAGCCGGATCTCCTCCGACGACGTCCGCAAAGTCGCCAAGTTGGCCAGGCTCGACCTGCCAGAGGAGAAAATTGCGACCTACACCGGCCAGTTGGAATCAATCCTTGAGTACGTCGGCCAACTCGAACAAGTTGAGACTGAAGGGGTTCCAGAAACAACACGTGCTGTCGAGGTCACCAACGTGACGAGAGCGGACGGCGTGAGTCCGACTCCCGTGCGAGAGGACATTCTCAGCCAGGCTCCACAACGAGAAGGTGATTTTTATCGTGTGCCAAAAATCTTGGCTGACTAGTTCAAACCTTTTTATTCATTAACGGGGAGTCCAGCGTTTCGGCTCGGTCTTAATCGCGACGCGATCAACAAAACCGAGCCAACCTCGACGCCAATGGCGTGCTGGCAAAACTTTTGCAAAGCGACGCATCTTTCCCCGACGGGTTTGATGACTACGAACCCCGACAAAAATGTCATAGAGGAAGTTAAAGCCATCTTTCTGAGATTCGAAAATACCGAGCCTTTGTGGTGAACCTTTAGAGTCAAGAAGTGGTTTGGTGGCTTCGTAAGCAGGCTTGTACTCAAACCAAGGAATCGAAGGCCATAGGTGATGAACTAAGTGATAGTTCTGCCCCATGATCAACCAATTCATCAAACGGCCTGGATAAATCCTGGCGTTTTTCCAACGATTGCGCGATGCGAATGGACGATGAGGCAAATAATCGAAGAACAATCCAAGAGTGACTCCAACCATCAGAGCAGGAGCAAACCAGCAATTGAAAATAAAAGGCAGAAAGCCGTAATGAGCGGCTGCAACCACGGCCAAAACGAACAGACTTCTCTCAAGCCCCCACTGCATTAACTCCCAGCGCCTCCACAGCCGACGCTGGAAGAAAAACCACTCGTGATAGAAAAATCTTGGCGCGATTAACCACAACGGGCCAAAGGTGCTGACGATGTGGTCTGGATCGTTCTTGGGATCGTTCACATGAGCGTGATGCTCAAGGTGAACTCTGGTGAACACCGGAAAACTGAAGCCGAGTAGCAGTGCTGCACCGTGCCCCATCGCCTGATTGATCCAACGATTGGGATGCGCTGCGTTGTGGCAGGCATCGTGGATCACGGTGCCTTCCAAATGCAATGCCAGAAAACCTGTGATGAGCAGCACAGGCAGTGGCCATCCGGCCTGGAACCAACCCCAGATGGTCACGCCCGCCAAGGCATATCCACCAAGAAAGAGTCCCACCGTGGGATTCCATGGCGAGGGAGGGTCTACAAACTCCCGCGGCACGGACTTGAGTTGTGGCTGCCGAATCTGGGCAGAGGCCTGAATCATCTGGGTGATCGGCAATGCGTGCGCAACAGTCCGAAACCACGGTAAGGAAAGGAATGCCCACCGGGGGACTTGAACCCCCACGACCGAAGCCACTGGTACCTAAAACCAGCGCGTCTACCAATTCCGCCAGGTGGGCGCATCCGAAATGATAGAGCGCCAATGCTGAACGCCCAGACAAGACCCATCGGTGCTCAAAGCGCCAAAGGACACGTGTGAGCTTCGATCTACGACTCCGCTAATCGCAACTGGATCAGCCGATGCTCCTCGGAGTAGGCCCTGATCAACTTGTGGCAAAGATTTCTAGAAATGATCAAATTCAGCTTTTCGTAAATTTCGGGCTTCTTTTGTTTCAACCGATTGAGGTCACCAGCAGACCACTCCAGCAGAGTTGCATGGTTAATCAAAACATCATCCTTAGCCTGTTCACGCGTCAGAAACGANTCCTCTGCAATCCATTCTCCCGCATACAATGTTGCCACCTGGTCTCCGTCAACACTAACCGTTGCAGAGCCATCAAGAATATAAAAAAGAGATCGAAAACCCTGCTCCTGCTCTTGAATTTTGACGCCATCATCATCTTCTTGAGAACCAATGGTATTTACCTGTGCATGCTTGACCAATTCACTAAACTCGTAAGGCAACATTAGGCTAAAATTTTGAACATAAATACTTCTCCATGTGTAAGCCAAGCTAGCCATTGATCTCGCATAAAAATATCGCCAAATCATGACGCCGTTAAGGCCAATACCAAGAAGAGATGTGCCGAGCTGAGCNGTCATCCCCACCTTGTCCAANCCNACCCAGAAGATGACGAGNAGATATCCAACCGAGATCACGATGGCGAGGAANCGAAACGTGATCAGGGAAGTAACAAGCAGAGAAAGAGATCCGAACACACTCAAAAGAATGAAATAGAAATCCGGATCGGATAGGGCCTCAGGCATCTGCCACTAAGAACGCAACGGATTGCGACGCAATTTCTAAGATCATGCTGCTACAAGGATACAGCTGAAAACAATTCCTTATTTAATCTTGATTCGGTTGTGTTCATCTGCTGAACAAAGTCATATCCGCCACGACTTTTTACCTAATACAAAGCAACGCATAAACACGTTCCGGAGCACGATCAACATAAAAGAGGCAGTCAGACTAGTGAGTCACTCAAAAGCAACGCAACGACGGCTTCCATCTACAGCGAACTCTGGAACGTCAGGAGATCGCCGAAAATGGATTGGACTGATGGTCCNCCAGTCCATCGTCGAGACATTTTCAAAGAGCGATTCAAAATGCTTGTAACGACACAAGCGCGATGCTGGCGACCTTCAGCGGTGACCTCTGCCTAGTCGCGGGGCTAGCCCTCCTGCTGTTGCCTCTGCTTGCCGTGCAATTAAGCCGCCCCCGCGATGGCGTTTGGGGTGCGGTCATCCTTTTGCTTGGGTTGGTCTTGGTAACAAGTAGCGATCGGCTGCGCGGAGCTCCCATGCTCGCCGTGCTGTGCAGCAGTCTTCTGATTGGACGNCTCGGGGTGGAAGTGAGTCAATCCCGATGGAGTGCCCTCAGCACCGAGGAGCAAGCCAAACTCGCCTCCAAAGAGCACTGGGCCACCAGCTTTCAACAACTCGTCGCGTCCATCGTCAAAGTCAGCGGCGGCGTTGGTGACGTCGTCCAACAACTGAAACCGACAAAACCAGCCCAAGCCGTCACCAAGAAATGGGTCCGCCCGGAGACGCCACCGGCGGAGAGCAAAACCATCACGACGACCATCGATTCATCACCCGATCCCGCAAAGGAAGAGCCCGAAGACTGATAATCCCCAACTGCAGCAGGGAATCCCTTGGCCAAGGAGATGCGCGACGCCGGCGCTGAGCAGCGCCCCTCCTACAAGGAGACACTCAACCTGCTGCAGACCGGCTTTGGGATGCGTGCCAACGCCGTGCAACGCGAACCTGAATTGCAGGCGTTCTGGACCGCCCAAGGAATCGATCTGACCTTGGGTCTGGAGAACACCGGCCCTGTGTTCACCCTTCACGACGGACCGCCCTATGCCAATGGTGCTCTGCACATGGGCCACGCCTTAAACAAGGTGTTGAAGGACGTCATCAATAAGTACCAGGTGTTGCGGGGCCGTCGCGTCCGCTTCGTGCCCGGCTGGGACTGCCACGGCCTACCGATCGAACTGAAGGTGCTGCAGTCGATGGATCAGGAACAGCGCAAGGCGCTGACACCAATCAAGCTGCGCAAAAAAGCCGCTGCCTACGCCCGTAAACAGGTCGATGGCCAACGGAAAGGGTTCCAGCGTTGGGGGATCTGGGCCGATTGGGAACAGCCTTATCTCACCCTGCAAAAGGAGTACGAAGCCGCACAAATCCGTGTCTTTGGCGAGATGGTGCTGAAAGGGCACATCTACCGGGGCCTGAAGCCAGTGCATTGGAGCCCAAGTTCCCGCACCGCCTTAGCGGAAGCCGAACTCGAGTACCCCGATGGCCACACCAGCCCGAGTGTCTACGTCGCATTTCCAGCGGTCGAACTACCAGGGTCCCTGCAGGAGACCCTAAAGGCGGCAGGAGTCAGCCTTCCGACGAACGGTTCTGAACTCGGCAACAGCCTGCAAGTCGCCATTTGGACGACCACCCCCTGGACCCTCCCAGCCAACCTGGCGGTGTCCGTCAATGAGCGATTGGATTACGCCTTGGCCGATGACGGCCAAGGCCGACTGTTGATCGTGGCCTCCGAACTCCTGGATGCCCTCTCGACGACTCTGGAGCTCCCACTCAGCTGCAAACTCACCGTTAAAGGAGCTGAGCTCGCGGGTCTGATCTATCGCCACCCGCTGCTCGATCGCACGAGCCCGATCGTCATCGGTGGCGACTACATCACCACTGAGTCCGGCACAGGCCTCGTCCATACAGCTCCAGGGCACGGTGTCGATGACTTCCATACCGGGCAAAAGAATGGGCTGCCGGTGCTGTGCCCAGTGGATGAAGCGGGCACCCTCACTGCCGAGGCCGGCCCGTTTGCAGGCCTGAACGTTCTCAAAGATGCCAACCCAGCCATCATCAGCGCCTTGGAGGAGACCNGCGCACTNCTGAAGCAGGAGGCCTACGGGCACCGATATCCCTACGACTGGCGCACCAAAAAACCAACAATTTTCCGTGCCACCGAACAATGGTTCGCCTCCGTTGAAGGGTTCCGACAGCAGGCCCTCGACGCGATCGACCAAGTCGAATGGACCCCCACGTCCGGTCGCAACAGGATCGAAGCGATGGTGAAGGAACGCGGTGACTGGTGCATCTCTCGCCAGCGCACCTGGGGCGTTCCGATCCCTGTCTTCTACAACCGTGGGACTGGNGAGGTGCTCCTGAATGCCGACACGTTGTCTCACATTCAGGACCTCATCAGTGAGCACGGAGCTGACGTCTGGTGGGAGAAGAGCGAAGCAGATCTGCTGCCACCGGCCTATNCGGATCAAGCCGAGCAATGGCGCAAGGGCACGGACACCATGGATGTGTGGTTTGACTCTGGATCAAGCTGGGCCGCCGTCGCCAGCCAACGCGACAATCTCAGCTACCCAGCGGATCTCTACCTCGAAGGTTCAGACCAACATCGCGGCTGGTTCCAAAGCTCATTGCTCACATCGGTCGCAGTCAACGGCCATGCCCCTTANAAGCGCGTGCTCACCCACGGTTTCGCCCTCGATGAGAAAGGNCGAAAAATGAGCAAGTCGCTCGGCAATGTCGTCGACCCGATGGTGATCATCGAAGGTGGAAAAAACCAGAAACAAGAGCCGCCCTACGGCGCCGATGTGTTGCGCCTTTGGGTGAGTTCAGTGGACTACTCAGCCGATGTTCCGATCGGGGCCGGAATTCTCCGTCAGCTGGCTGATGTGTACCGAAAGGTNCGCAACACCAGTCGCTATCTGCTGGGCAACCTCCATGATTTCAACCCGGCGACGGATGCCATCCCAATCGCCGAGCTACCACTGCTGGATCGCTGGATGCTGCAACGCAGTGNAGAGGTGATGGATGACATCACTGCAGCGTTTGAAAGCTATGAGTTTTTCCGCTTTTTCCAGCTTCTGCAGAACTTCTGCGTCACGGATCTATCCAATTTCTACCTCGATATCGCCAAAGACCGTCTCTACGTGAGCGCTCCTGCAGACAAGCGCCGCCGAAGCTGCCAGACCGTTATGGCACTCATCATTGAACGCCTCGCCGGCTTGATTGCACCGGTGCTCTGCCATATGGCCGAGGACATCTGGCAAAACTTGCCTTACCAGGTGGAGGAAGACTCGGTCTTTCAACGGGGCTGGCCCGATGTTCCGACAAATTGGCGAGACGACAGCCTNTCGACACCGGTTCGGCAGCTTCGGGATCTTCGTGCTGCCGTGAATCGGGCCATCGAAGACTGTCGCAGTCGGCAAGAGCTGGGAGCCTCACTGGAGGGGGCTGTTCGCATCGAGGCTCGCCATCCCGAATTGCAATCAGCCCTGAGCTGGCTGGATCAGAACGGAAATGACGAAGTGGATGGACTTCGCGATTGGTTGCTGGTCTCCCAACTGCAACTTGGAGGCGAGCCTTGGGCAGAGGTTCTGGCCAGCCAAGATGACGACTTAGCCCTCATCGAAGTCGCCCGNGCCCGTGGTCGCAAGTGTGAGCGCTGTTGGCATTACGAAAACGACATCGGACAACACACCGATCACCCGGACCTCTGCGGGCGATGCGTCAACGTTCTCGAACGNCGGACTCACCAGCTGGCTTGAGCCAGCAGTGCTGCGGGCTCCATCGGCCCNGCCATCACATCAGCCACTGCCGGGTTGAGGGGTCCCTTCAGAAGCTCCGCTGACTCGAGTCGTGTGCCACGCGGNAGNACAGGCGAGTCGGGGTCGAAATCGGTGGGATGGGTGGTNCTGCTGCTGAAGCCTCGAAAAATCAACAACTCAAANGGCTGATCGTCGAGCACTCCTTGAAGACGGATGACCCGATCGAGGTGCTGGCGACTGCGCTGCTCCAGAGCCTCAATCAACTGTTGATCAGACATCGCGTCAGAACCCCCCTGCGACCCGTCCATAACGGGGTAGGCGGATCAACAGCCATTGCAGGAAACCAGCCAAATAAGCCACGAGGGCCACGTAGCCGATGAACGCAGCGATGGTTTCGGTCCACTGCCCGCCGAACAGAAAACCAAACACCGACGCAACAACATCGTGGAGTCCCAGCGGAGCCTCCGTCCACTGAAGACATCGCGCTGCAGCAGCCCCACCGCTGAGATCGGCACCCAAGCAGGGCAGGGCCGTTGACACAAGAATCGTGTTGATGAGAGCAAATCCACTGAGCGCCCAACGCCAAAGCCGAACCGTGAGAGGCAAGGGCCTCCACAAGGGCAAATCGTTGAGCTCTTCATTGATATCCACCCAAAACCAAGCTGAACCCGCCATCAGCAACGGCGCCAGCAGGATCACGACGTAGCCCAATGGGCGGGCATCCGTGAGCAGGAGCAAGCCGATCGCCATCAGGCTCGANACCTTCCAGTACTGATTCAGCAAACGGAGCATGGAGGCCTCTCGCTGGATCGCAGCCCAGATCAANAGCACTGCAGGCACTCCCANAGCAAACGTGGCAGCCAATCGATAGGTCAGCCAGATCAGTGCGCGATAGGACAGGTCGTTCACTGATGGACGTCAAGCTGCGGCCATTATCGACGGACAGGTCCTGCCGTCAGATTGATAGGGTCCAGCCCATGGCGACGTTCTCACCGTTCAACTGGTTTCGGTCCCCTCAAATCGAACCGTCCTGTCGCACGGCGCTGTCCGTGAATCCCTCGCTGGACGCCGCCGTTCAGGACGTCAGCGAGCAACTACGTCAGTCCCGGCAGAGCGATCTCGCCTTGGTTTTCGCATCAACCAGCTATGCGAGTGATCTTCCACGCCTGCTTCCCCTGCTTAAGCAACGCCTCAACGCTGAGCTCTGGCTTGGCTGCGTTGGAGGAGGTGTGGTTGGCACAACTCAAACAGGACACTGCCAGGAGCTGGAACAAACACCAGCACTCAGCGTCACACTGCTGAGCCTGCCTGGNGCCAGCATTCAGGCGAAAGCCCTCGACACAGCAACACTCCCCGATTTGGATGGAGCGGCAAAGACTTGGGAGGACTGGGTCGGCATCGGGGCCGCCGAGAGTCGAAGCCAAATCGTGCTCTTAGACCCCAGCAGCAGTGGGATTAACGACCTGATTAGCGGGTTGGATTACGCCTATCCGAACTCCGCCAAGATTGGTGGAATCGCGGCCCCCCACAACGCTCCCCACGGCTCACTCCTGCTCAACGATCAGGTAGTGAATGGGGCCGTTGTCTGTTCGATCGGAGGCGATTGGCTGCTCGACACTGTGGTGGCGCAGGGCTGTCGCCCGATCGGTCCAGTGTTTTCCATCGAGCAGGTTCAACGGAACGTTCTGCTGGAGCTCAACGATGGAGAACGCAAAGCGTCTCCCGTCACATGTCTGCAGCGCGTCTTGGCCGAACTGTCCGACGAGGAGCGAGATCGGGCCAGGCATTCCCTGTTCCTGGGCATTGAACGCAGGACCCTTCACCTCAGCGCTGATGGCCAGCAATCCAACGACGGTGGTGCGTTTTTAGTCAGAAATTTGATTGGTGTTGACCCCAGCAATGGAGCTGTTGCCGTGGCCGAACGCGTCCGACCCGGGCAAAACGTTCAGTTCCAGCTCCGAGAAGCCACCGCGTCGCGCGACGAAGCGCTCCAACTTCTCCAGGCAGCCGCTGGAGACTCACCCCAGTTCGGTTTATTGATGGCTTGCCTTGGCCGGGGTGAAAGTCTTTTCGGGGTCCCAGATGGCGACATCTCCCTTGCCAGACAAGTGATGCCAGATCTTCCCATCGCCGGAGCGTTCTGCAATGGAGAGATCGGACCGGTCGGTGGAGCAACCCACCTGCACGGTTACACCGCGTGCTGGGGATTACTGCGACCAGTTCGTTCAGCAACGCCATAACGCCCTCTTGCACTGACCACTCCTTCGAGCCTTGCGCCAGCACGTCAACCCTCTGAGCCGCTTCTTCCAGCTGCCATTGCAGCTACCAGAACCCAGCGAGCTGTTCCGTCGTTCAGATCAACCGATTCATTTGGATATCGGCTGCGCCCGGGGACGCTGCATCCTTGGACTCGCTGAGTGCACCCCGTCTTGGAATCATCTCGGCGTGGAAATCCGTCGCCCATTGGTGACCTCCGCAGACCGAGATGCCTTGGCCATGGAGCACGGCAACGTACGCGTCCTGTTCTGCAACGCCAACATCAGCNTGGAGAGCTGGATGGCTGCGCTGGCTGAAGACCAACTGCAGCGGGTGTCGATCCAATTTCCAGACCCTTGGTTCAAGCGCCGACACCGCAAGCGACGTGTGCTTCAGCCAGCCTTACTCCTTGCGATCGCTTCAGCCCTTCAGCCAGGGCGAGACCTGTTTCTACAAAGTGATGTGCTCAATGTGATCGAGCCCATGGTGGCTCTCACAGAATTGAGCGGCTGTTTTGATCGCCCCCTCGACGACTCCCGTCCATGGCGAGCTAGCAATCCGTTACCGGTGCCAACGGAACGGGAGCAGTACGTGTTGGATCAGGGATTACCGATTTATCGGGTGCTCTACCGCCGTAATCAGAGCCCGCTGCCGGACGCAGAAGATCTGGAACGACGTTGGCAGGAGATCGATAATCCAGCAGACAACAGTCCTCAGCCGTCTTAGTTGATGCCCGCGGTGCAAACAACGCCACACCGATTAATGCGATGGCAAGGCCTTTTGCACGCGAACAGTCAGACGCGACAAAGACTCGAGTGGATCGCAGGGGCCCTTCTGTGCGCCCTGCTGGGATATCTGCCGCTCTTCAGCCGGAGTGGTCTAGCTCTCACCATCACATCGGCAGGGCTGCTCTGGGTGTTGTGGTCGTTGTGCACACCACCGAATCAACTCAACGCGATTCAGTTATGGCTTCTGGCGTTGCTGGGCATTGCCGTACTGGCAACCGGAGTCTCTCCGGTGCCAGTGGAGGCCAGCAAAGGATTGCTCAAGCTGATCAGCTATCTCGGCGTCTATGCCTTGATGACGAAGCTGCTCNAGGTCAAGCCGATCTGGTGGGACCGCTTTGTGGCCAGCCTGCTCAGCGGAGCACTCCTCAGCAGTGTGTTGGCGCTGCGTCAGCTGTACGCCTCCACAGAAGAACTTGCACGCTGGGCAGATCCAAGCTCAATCAGCGAAGGCACGATCCGGATCTACGGCCCCGTCGGCAACCCNAATCTTCTGGCCGGATATCTCTTGCCAGTNGTGCCCTTGGCAGCGATCGCACTGCTCCGATGGCAGAGGTGGGGACCACGCCTGTTCGCCGCCATCACCTTGCTGCTGAGCAGTACTGCCNTTGTTTTCACGTACAGCCGCGGCGGATGGCTGGGCCTCTTGGCCGGGCTGTCCTGCCTGGGGCTCTTGCTCATCCTTCAAAACACCCGCGATTGGCCTCCTCTTTGGAGACGGCTCGTGCCGCTGATCCTCCTGGTGTGCGGTGGCTGCCTGCTCGCTCTGGCTGCCACACAGATCGAACCGATCCGCGTTCGCGTCGCCAGCCTGCTGGCTGGACGAGGAGATAGCTCGAACAATTTTCGNATCAATGTTTGGCTNGCCGCCGTCGAGATGATTCAAGACCGACCCTGGCTTGGCATCGGCCCAGGGAATTCAGCCTTCAACACCATCTACCCCCTGTACCAAACGCCCAAATTCAACGCTCTCAGTGCCTATTCAGTCCCCCTAGAGCTTCTCGTTGAATTAGGTCTGCCTGGGCTGCTGATCAGTCTTGGACTGCTCGGCAGTGCGATCAAAGCGGCACTGCACTCCTTGAATCAGGACCTTCGCATCGCCGGTGTGGCNATTGCCAGCCTTGCCTCGATCGCAGGACTGATGACCCAAGGTGTGACCGACACAATCTTCTACCGACCAGAAGTGCAGCTGTCGTTTTGGTTCTGCTTAGCGACACTCACGTCCCTTCCTGGTCAGCAGCCAACAACATGACCGTCCTGGCTGGCTTTGATGCAGGGCAGACCCACACCCGATGTCGAATCAGTCGATGGGATGCCGATGGCTGGACAACCCTTGGCGAAGGCCGCGGGCCGGGGGTCTCGCATCTGGATGCTGCAGCAGGCGAGCAGCACTTTGTCGACGCCCTGAGCATGAGTGCCAAAGATGCTGGCTATCAACACGGCGAAGGTCTACTCACAGCTGCGGTCATCGGGGCAAGTGGGATTGAACACGGCAGCCCATTGGAACGACGCGCAGCGGGTTTAGTTGCCCAAGCCCTGAATCTGCCTGTCACGCATGTGGCAGCGACAGGAGATGAGCGGACCGCACTCCGTGGAGCCTTCCCCAACGGAGCCGGAATCGTGCTGATCAGCGGCACCGGCATGATCTGCCTAGGCAGGAACAACAGCGGAGTCGAGCATCGCTGCGGAGGTTGGGGCTGGCGTCTNGATGGGGCCGGCGCCGCCTTCGATCTTGGCCACCAGGGCCTGCAATTGACCCTGCAGATGGCCGATGGCCGGCTGCCGGATCATGACCTGCGCCGGCAGCTCTGGACGGAACTGGGCTGTAACACCAGTGCCGACATCAAAGCGTTGGTCGTTCAGCCAAGCTTCGGGCCAGCCAACTTCGCGCAACTCGCGCCAAGCGTTGTGGCCGCTGCCGACGCGGGCCTGTCGGGGGCCCAAGCAATCGTCACGCGGTCAGCCCAAGCGTTGGCAGCGTCCGTGACCACGGTGAGCAGAACCTTGCAACTCACCGAACCAGCAGTCGTGGGGCTCGGTGGGGCTCTGACCCATCTCCCCAGCTTTCAAAACGCAGTGGCCAACGCCTTGGGGTTCAGTGTTCCGGGCGCGCAATGGGAGAGCCCCGCAGGCGATGCCTGCAGCGGAGCCCTCACGATGGCGCAAGAGCTCAGCCTCAAGCGGCATTGAGATGGGTGTCGGCGATCTGGGCGAGACGACTAGTCCACGACTCAACCGCCTCAGAATTATCGGCTTCAACCATGACTCGCAACAGCGGCTCGGNGCCACTCGCCCGGACAAGAACGCGGCCACGATCACCCATGGCTTNCTCAGCATTGCGAACTGCTTCCGCCAAGGGCTCGCAGCGCGCCCAACCCTTACGACGCTCACGATCGGGCACCGTGACATTCACTAGTTTTTGCGGGAACGCCTGAAAACTGCGATCAAGCCAATCGCTGAGGCTGATGTCCTGGTCATGGCAAAGCGTGGCCACCTGAAGGGCGGTCAACACACCGTCACCGCAAAGTCCATGGGATGCAGCAAGGATNTGACCGGATTGCTCGCCCCCGAGCGCTGCACCACTGGTCACCATCGCCGCATGAACGTGCTGATCTCCGACTGGGGTGCGGTCGAGAACACCACCACGGTNCTGCCAAGCCCGTTCGAATCCGAGNTTGGACATGACCGTGGCCACAAGCCGCTGATCTGGCAANGCTTGTTGCTGCTGCAACACCGAGCCCCACAGAAAAAGAGTGTGGTCACCATCGAGAACTCGGCCGCGGCCGTCGACCGCCAACATGCGATCCGCATCACCGTCAAAAGCAAACCCCATGGCCGCACCACGCTCCACAACGGCTTGACGCAGCGGTGCCAGCTGCGTGGAGCCGCAGGCGACATTGATTTTCGAACCATCCGGTTCACCATGCAGAACCGTGAGATCAGCACCCAGGGAACGGAATGCCTCGGCACCACAAGCCGTTGCAGACCCCCAGCAGAGATCGAGCACAATCGGGACACCATCCAGACGACGGTCCCCGACTGACCCAAGGAGGGAGTCGCGGTAACCAGCCAACAACNCATTCCGTTCGTAAGACGCACCAAATAAGGCCTGAGGNTCTGGGCCTTGGTGGGTGTCATCACGCAATCCGGCTTCGATGCGTGACTGGCTCTCCGCAGACAACTTGGCCCCATTGGAGCCGAACACCTTGATCCCGTTGTCCTCAGGGGGGTTGTGACTCGCGGAGACCATCAATCCACCAGCNGCCGAGAACTGTCGAATCAGCAGTGGAACAGCCGGNGTTGGACAAAGTCCGAGATTCCATACCTCACGACCTGCCGCTGTCAGCCCTGCCGTCAGAGCCGAGGCCACCATCGAGCCGCTGAGACGGGAATCCATCCCGATCAAAATGGGCCCAGCNTCTGGAAGCTCACGNCCACACCAGTAGCCCAACTGGAGACAGAGCGCCGGGGTCAACACCTGACCCACATGACCCCGAATACCGTCCGTTCCAAAACCAGGCGTGCTGGATCCGAGGGACTGGCCAACGAAGCGATGGACGGCGCCTTGAACCATGGGACTCAATCGTGGACTGCAGATTACGGGTGCCTTGATGACNGCCGACATAGGCGAGGACAGGTGACTCGCCGCACGACAGAGCGAAAGCCGGCAAACCTGCACAGAAGCAACAGAATGCTTTCGTCGCCAGGTGTTCCGTGCAAGCAGGCTCGAGGCATGGAGCTGTGCTGCTCCTTGGAACAACCGTTGCAAGCCTGCTGACGATCGGCATTGGACGGATTCAACTCGCCAAGAGCCAGATCCCCCTCACCCCAGAGAACAGCGCCAAAGAGCTTTGGGACACGTACCGCTGGTCGGTTCATCCGAGTCGACGCCGGGAGGCGGCTCTGCTGATGGTGAGTCAGGCCGATCACGACCCCCGTCGCCAACGGCGCCTCCTGAGCGGCCAAGGCTGGGGGCATGCCCCCCTGGCAGCTGTGGCTTTAGAGCTATCGGCTNAGGCGACCCAAAGTCTTGGCGACGCTGNCCCAGCCGCTCAGCTTTGGGATGAGCTGCTCCAACGCTTCCCTCGCTCCCCATCAGCAGCGGCAGCGATGCAAGCGCGGTCCATCGACGATCCCGCTCTTGGGTTGCGTCTGCTGGCGGAAGATCCTGCCCATCCAGCAGCACTGGCAGTCGCCACCGAGCTTGACCCCCAGATTGGTCCCCATCTAGGGGCCTTGCATCTGGCGCGCTGGGGGCCGAGCTGGCCCGGGGCCGCAGCGCGTATTCGCCAGGCCTGTGCCGACAACTCCCCAGCCAATCCCAGAGCCAGCGAGCGTCAAATCCTTGCCAAAGCCTTGGCAAGACTGGGTGCTGCTGATGCAGCACTGGCATGCCTGAACGAGGCACGCCCCCAAATGTCCACAGGTCTGGCCATTGGACGAGCCTTGCTGTATGGCACGACTCGTCAACAGCGCCAGGGAGAAACTCTGCTGGTTGCATTGGCCCAGCGCCAACCCTCGAGCCAAACCGCGAAGGAAGCCGCGCGACTGCTGAGCGATCCCCTCAGTCCCAATCCAATCCTGCTCGAGGCACTGCCCAGATCCCTCAGAGCGAACTCGGCTGCCGTCGCCGCCGGACAAGTTCGTCTCGCTGATGGTGAGGGTGCAAAAGGCGTTTTAAAACGCTGGCCAAATGACCCAGCCAGCTGGCAGCTGCAATGGGACCTCGCCCGTCAAGCGCTGCTGGAGCAACGCTGGAGCCTGGCTCAAAGCCTGCTGGAGCAACTACCCGTACCCACCTTGCCTGGGCCATTGGAGGGGAGACGCCGCTTCTGGCTGGGATACAGCCATCAGCGCTTGGGCGAGTCAGCCATCGCCGAGCAGCACTGGAGCTGGCTCATCCGCCATCGCCCCCCCGGTTATTACCGCTGGCGAGCCCAAGTCAGGCTGAAACAGGACACCACTGCACATGACGAGATCGCGTTACCCGGTTGGCAACCGTTGGACGACAGTGATCCCCTCGTGAACACCTTGTGGCGCCTTGGCTTGGTCCCAGAAGCATGGGACACCTGGCGCAGCCGTCATCTCAAAGAGAACACGGACCTCAGCAGTCGACAGCAACTGGTCGAAGGGCGCCTGCGCATCGCCCGGGGTGATACCTGGATCGGACTCGATCAACTCTGGCGGTTGAGCTTGCGTTGGCTGACGCCGACGTGTCTCGAGGCTGCTGAGCTTCATCAAAGCCAGTTCCCAAGGCCGTTNTCGACAACCTTTCAACAGGCCGCTGATACCGAAAGGGTGCCGATGGACCTTCTACTCGCCATTGCAAAACAGGAATCACGCTTTGCCCCCGGAGTGGCCTCGATTGCCGGTGCCCAAGGCTTGATGCAACTCATGCCAGCCACGGCAGAAGAGCTGGCGGAGCGTCCACTAAGCATCACTGAACTACGCCGCACTGATCTCAATACGCAACTGGCCGCCCGTTATCTGCATGACCTGCTGGAACTCTGGGATCAGGACCCTGTGCTCGCCATCGCCAGTTACAACGCCGGGCCTGGGAACACGACCGATTGGCTCAGTGAGGAAGCAACAGAAGACCCGGAACTGTGGNTNGAGCGGATTCCCTTCCCTGAAACGCGTTATTACGTCAAAAAAGTGCTGGCGAACTGGGTCGGATACCGCGAGCCACTTCGATCAGGTCATTGTCAGCAGCAAGGGACCGGGCAGTCGGTGTCCAAGCCAAATGCCCAACATCAACCAACTTCCTAGGCCCAGCACGGTGACCCATGGNGGCGGGACAACGCCGATTCTGGTGAGATCCAACCGTGCCAAGAGCAGAGCACTGGACAAGATCAGAACATTCACGAGCAAATTTGCCCGCATCAACACCAAGCCGCAGGTCACCACCAAAAGCAAGCTGATGATCAAGGTGATCACTCGGCTTGAGGCCATGAGTAGAGAGACACGACGCATCAGCAGGTCCGGCACCGTGCAACACACCACGACCAAGACAACCTGCAGCAATTCAACGGGCCAGAACAACTGATAGCCAAAGCCCTGTCCAGATCCCAACTGGCTCTGCTGGATCGTCCAGTGATTGCCAAGCACCAAAGCGACGCCAAACAACACCAGTAGCAACGGTGCCCGAAACGGCAGGCTCAGCAGTCGGATCAGGACCATGGCAAAACGCTAGCCACAAGACCGGGACAGCCCTGGCAAAGTGCAGTGACTCGGTCGAGAACGATGACGGACCAACCCGTTGAACCGNTGCTCGGCAAGCCGCAACGCGTGGTGCTGCTCCTCATGGCAGTTGCACTTGCGGCGGCTCTTCTCGTGCTGCGTGGCGGCGTGGATAGTCGTTCTCCCATGGAACAACTGGCAAGACGCTCTCTCGATCCNGATCAAGCTCTTCAGAATGGACGTCCGACCATCGTTGAGTTCTACGCGGACTGGTGCCAAGCCTGTCGAGAAATGGCTCCAGCCATGCTCTCGCTCGAGCAATCCACCGGAAACAAGCTCGACATCGNGTTGGTCAACGTCGACAATCCGCGCTGGGGTGACCTTGTGGATGAGTACGACGTCAACGGCATCCCTCAGCTGAATTTCTTTGCCGCCGATGGACAGCCAAGAGGTCGATCGATCGGAGTTCGACAACCGGACGAATTGAACGCCTTNGGCAATGCACTGATCACTGGTACACCCCTTCCACAGCTCGCAGGCGTCGGAATGATCAGTGCCGTGAATGAAGCGAACACACCACGCGACGTCATGGCCGGCCCACGCAGTCACGGATAGGCGCCATGATCGACATGTTGCGCTGACCAGCTGACATGGATCGGTTCCGGGTCGATCTCATCGCCGCCACTCCCAATCCGCAGCAATGCGTTTATGCGGCCATGCATCAGGATTACAGCGAGGGCTTTGTCGCTGGAGATCGCGACAATTGGCCGGATGAAACCAAAGCAGGTGAAATCTGCGTTAAACGCCTCCTTTCAGGCGAACGGGGTCATTACGGACCGATGGAGCATGCCCAGATCGTGCTCAATGTGGGCTGGTTCCCCCACTCCGTGATGCAGCAAGCCAGGACCCATCGCGTTGGCGTCAGCTTTGATGTGCAATCGATGCGCTACACGGGCGACCGCATCTGCAGGGCAGCTGATGGAGCCCTGAATCTTGAAGAGGTCTTNTACCTCAGGCCCGTGGGTAAATACAGCGATCGCCAGGGGAAAAAGTATTCCTACACCGAGGACTTGCGAAACCGCGACTTGGAGCTCTGCAAACTCGCCGCAGAACGCTACAGAGATCTGCTCCAAGCCGGATTCGCTGAAGAGCACGCCAGAGGGATCCTGCCGTTCGACTATCGACAGCACTTCGTCGTCAGCTTCAGCTTGCGGGCGTTCCTCCACTTCATGGACTTGAGGGCGAAGCTTGATGCACAGCTCGAAATTCGCCAACTCTGCGATCTGATGTGGCCGCACCTGCAGTCTTGGACTCCAGAGTTCGCAGCCTGGTATGAGAAAAGTCGTTTACACAGAGCTCGACTGGCTCCATGAGCCGCTCAACCCAAGGAAGCTCTTAAACCTTCGCCAAGGTCACTCGTTCGGGTTGATGTTGATACTTGCCCTGTCGATCTNTGTAGGTGGTATCGCAAGGATCCCCCTCAAAGAAGAGCAACTGACAAATNCCTTCATCGGCATAAATCCGACAATCAGCCCCTGAACTATTGCTGAATTCGAGGGTGAGATGGCCTTCCCATCCTGCTTCAGCAGGTGTCGTATTCACGATGATGCCGAGCCGGGCATACGTGCTTTTACCGAGGCAAACCACCGTGATGTTGGAGGGAACGCTGAGTTTCTCCAACGCGACACCGAGGCCATAGGAATGGGCCGGAAGAATGAAGTAACGCCCATCTTCATCCTCATGAAGAGGGGTCGGTTCCAGATTTGCAGGGTTGAACCGCTTGGGATTCATCACCGTTCCGGGNACATGCCGAAAGATCAAAAATTCCTGAGGAGACAGCCTGAGGTCATANCCNTAGGAAGAACAGCCAAAGCTCAGAACGGGCCGCTGCTTTTGCTCCGGCTCGAGATGGCGAACAAGACCCTTTTGAAAGGGCGCCAACATTCCCGCCGCAGCTTGCTCACTGATCCAGCGATCGTTTTTCAGCATCAGAAACCTCGGCGCAACTCGGTGACCTGGTCGGCCATCTCCATCACCCGTGACGGAATGGACGGCCCAGTGATAATCACATCCATTGATCCCGGCCGCTGCTGCAACGCCTCGATGAGATCTTGCTCCTTCAAGTAGCCAAGACCGATCGCGAGACCGACCTCATCGAGCACCAGATGGTCGAGATCGCCCTCCAGCAAAGACTGCTGACAGAACTGCCAGACATCAGCAACGGCATCGGCAGCCCCCGGATGGTCTGACGTCTCAACACAAGCTGGAACATCGGGGCGCAGCCAGGTCAGCCCTCCGCAGATTTGCACGCGCNTCGCAGGGCCCTGCTCAACACCGCCNTTGAGGAACTGAACGATCAGAACGCGACTACCGAGACCAGCCGAGCGGACCGCCTGACTGAGAACACTCGAAAAACTTCCGCGATAACTCGCCGTATGCACCTGAAGCTGCCCTTCTGCCTCCACCAGGTGGAGCGGAACATGTGGTGGTGGTGGCGCAACTGGAAGAGGCAGCAAGCCTGCACGCTCAAGAGCGCGATGGTCCTTGGAGCGGGGGTCCAGAGGGCGATGGGCGGGAGTCAGGCTTGCGGTCATCTGCGTTGATCGGCTCGGGGCACTCCCGGCAGACCTTGAATGTAGCGGTGTTCGCCATCTCTACAACTCCTAAGCCACTATCCATGGTGTGCAGCACTACCTGCCAGGCTTTTAAAAGATCGCCAGCAGCCGCCATGACGGAACCAAACACAGGACGTCGGGACGGACGCAGCGATGACGCGCTTCGTCCATTTGCCGTCGAATGGAATCCAATGGGGTTCGCACTCAGCTCTTTGGTGGTGCGCACTGGCCGCACAGCGGTGCTCTGCAGCGTCTGCCTCGAGGAGGGCGTACCGCGCTGGAGAAAAGGAGAAGGCAAGGGCTGGCTCAGTGCTGAGTACCGCTTGCTTCCCGGCTCCACTCCGCAACGACAACGTCGTGAGCTTCTGAAACTCTCTGGACGAACACAAGAAATCCAGCGNCTGATCGGCCGCAGCCTTCGCGCAGTGCTGGATATGAAAGCCCTCGGGGAACGCACCCTGTTGATTGACTGCGATGTGATCCAAGCCGATGCCGGCACACGGACCGCTGCCATCACCGGGGCCTGGCTTGCTCTGCGCAGAGCTTGCGACAGCCTTCTGGCGGATGGTGTTCTGGAGACACAGCCCATTCGTNATCAGGTCGCGGCAGTGTCTGTGGGATTACTGGGCGNACGAGCCCTGCTCGACCTCGACTACAGCGAAGACAGCTGCGCGGATGTAGACCTCAACGTGGTGCAAGCCGGAGATGGCCGCTTTCTAGAACTCCAGGGAACAGCGGAAGGGTCTCCATTCAGCCGCGCTCAACTCAATACCCTTCTGGACATCGCTGAACCGGGGCTCAAGCAGCTGTTCAGCGCGCAACAAACCGCTTTGGCCAGCGGATCACTGCCGAATGGGTAACCACCGCTACATGGCAGTTGATGGCTGATCCGTAATTTCTCGATATGCAAGCTCGGCCGATGATCAGCACCAGCGGATTCAGTCGTTATGCCCAGCAGTCCGGACCAGGCAGTCCTCCGGCTCAGGCCGAAAGCAGCCATCGAAGCCTGATGGACGTCATCCGGGAATTGGATGGTGCGAGCACCGAGATGGTCGAGAGAAACAAGACCATCTTTTTCCCAGGGGATCCTGCAGAACGGGTCTACCTGATCCGCCGCGGTGCCGTTCGGCTCTCACGGGTCTACGAGTCTGGCGAAGAAATCACCGTGGCTCTGCTGCGTGAAAACAGCCTCTTTGGGGTTCTCTCTCTTCTGACCGGCCACCGATCAGATCGCTTCTATCACGCTATTGCCTTCACCCGNGTGGAGATGATCACGGCTCCAGCGGCTTCCGTCCGCGCAGCCATCGAAGCGGATACCAGCGTTGGACTCCGGCTGCTCCAAGGATTGTCCAGTCGAATCCTGCAAACGGAAACGATGATTGANACCCTGACTCATAGGGACATGTCGTCCCGTTTGGTCAGCTTTCTTCTTGTGCTCTGCCGNGATTTCGGCGTTCCAGATACCCAAGGCATCACAATCGATCTGCGCCTGTCACACCAATCCATCGCCGAAGCGATTGGCTCAACTCGCGTCACAATCACTCGGCTGCTGGGAGACTTGCGCCAATCCGGGTTGGTGCAGATTGACCGCAAGAAAATTACGGTTCTCGACCCCATTGCCCTGGCTAAACGATTCAGCTGATCAGAGCCAACCGTTTCACTCAGGGGTCGAGCAATGAGTGGTTGGCTTCTCATCGTTGCGTTGCTCGTTCTGGGTGGTGTGTTGTCCACCCTGGGCGACAGGCTCGGAAGTCGTGTTGGCAAGGCGCGACTCAGTCTGTTCAACATGCGGCCGCGAAGAACGGCTGTGGTCATCACAGTCCTCACCGGGAGCCTGATTAGTGCGGTGTCCCTGGGATTGCTCCTACTGGTCAGTCAACAGCTCAGGGTTGGGCTTTTTGAACTTGATGCACTTCAGCAGAAACTGCGCGATGGACGCCGGGATCTCAAAACCGCCAATCGTGAACGAGAGGAAGCTAGGGACGAAACGCTTCGGATTGAAGCGGAGCTAAAAGAAGCGCAGGAACGCTCGATCACTCTTCGGCAAGAGCTCGCGCCTCTGCAACAAGAACGTCAGCGGCTGGAAGTTGAACGCGAACGTCTCAACCAGGAGATCGCATCTCGCGATGCGGACATCCAAAGCACAGAAGCCGAGCTCCGCCAAGTCCGCAACCGGATCCAGAGTGGCGAAGCAGAGCTCAAAGAACTTGAGCGAAATCTGGTTGCTCTAAGGCGAGGTGCTGTCGTGCTTCGCAGTGGTCAGATGCTTGCCAGGGTCACGGTGCGTCTCGAGAAGCCGGATCAGGCAAAAGATGTGATTGATCAGCTGCTTCAACAAGCGAATCTCGTCGCCTACAGCCGCGTCCTGCCCGGGGAACCCCCTGAAAAACAGATTTTGCTGGTTCCACGAAGTGATGTCCAACGCCTGCAGGAGATGATCCGCCGCCCTGACACCTGGGTCATCACCCTGAGATCGGCCACCAATGTTCTGCGTGGAGAAGCCAACGTCTACGCGATTCCCGATGTCCGACCCAATCGCACCATCACCTCAGCTGGAGATGTTCTGTCCAGTACAACCTTGAACGCCTCCGAACGCAGCCCCGATCAAGTCAGAACACGTCTCAATTTGCTGCTGGCATCAGCCTTCGCCGAAGTCCAACGACGCGGCAGCCTGAGCGAAGGTCTCCAATTTGATGGAGCAGCACTATCCGAACTGGGCCAAACCTTGGTTGAACGACAAGTGGACAGCGTGCGCTTACGCGTCAAGGCCGCTCTCAGCAGCGATACGGCAGATCCCGTCATCGTCAGGGTGGAAACCCAGCCATGAGCTTCTGGGCTGGACTGGATCCAGGGCGCTGCAAATGTGGCCTGGTGCTCGTCGACCTTGACCACTGCACTGTCAGGGAAGGATGCATCGTTCCACCTGAGGCTGTGCGCGCGGTCCTTGAAAACTGGCACAACACGGCGGGGCTGGACGGAATCGTGTTGGGCGATGGCACAACCAGTCGCCGCTGGCTCCAAGACCTCTCCAACCTTGCCCCCATGCATGAGGTTGATGAACGGGACAGCACATTGCAGGCGAGACAGCGTTACTGGGACCTGTGGCCCCCACTCGGCTGGAGGCGACTCCTTCCCCTCGGTCTTCAGATCCCTCCAAGCGAACTGGATGATCTGGCAGCGCTGGTCCTCGTCGAAAGGCACCTGCAGCAAACCTTCAGCTGGGTCGGCGAACGACGCTGATCAGAACCGCGCACGAACCGTGAACACATAGTCGCCACCTGGTTCAAGTCGATAATCGCTCCGGACGAGAAACCGCAGCAGCGCATCTTCAATCAACGCACGGCCAAGGGAGGGCTCAACCGTCAGCTGACCTCGATCGAAGGCCCAGGAAAACTCCCACTGAAATCCTCCCGCTGCAACCTCACCCTCCAAGCATTTGCTGTGAAAACATTGCCGGAGGACCCTCAAATGGGCCGTGGTAGAGGGCAAACCTGCCATCAATCCACGGAATAGCGGAAGCCATTGAGACGGTTACCAGCACGCTCTAAACCCAAACGCTGGATCCGATCCAAACCATCGAGGACCTCGTCCAGAACAGCATTCAGACACGGCTGTTCGGCCTTGCTAAACGGTCCCAGAACATGGGAAACGGTTCGAGCACGTCTCTCGGCAGGGTTTTCGGCTGGAGCGCCGATCCCAATCCTCAGACGCGGAAACTCTTGCGTGCCGAGATGCTGAATCGCGCTCCTCAATCCGTTATGCCCCCCAGCGCTGCCCTGAGCCCGTAAGCGCAGACGACCCAGAGGAAGATCCATGTCATCAACAAGAACCAGCAATTGATGTGGGGCGAAGCCGAACCAATCGAGGGCAGCACGAATGGATCGACCACTGTCGTTCATATAGGTCTGCGGCATCAGCAAACGAAGCCTGGAGGCTCCGATCCCCGATTCCGCTGCAAGACCATGCAGCTTCGACTGTTGACGAAATGAAAAACCCTCTTGGCGGGCCAGGCGGTCAAGCGCCATGAAGCCGACGTTGTGGCGGGTTCCCTCGTATTTAGAGCCAGGATTTCCCAATCCGACCACGAGACGAAGCGAATCGCTCATGGACGAATCAGCTCTGTGCGGGAGGCAATGGATCCTTCTCGTTGTCAGAGTCAGGCTGCTCAGGATCAGCCATCGCCTTGTTGATTTCTCGCTCGAATTCTTTGGAGGCCGACTGAAAGCCCTTGAGGGTTTGGCCCAACGTGCGTCCCAACTCAGGAAGACGCTTGGGTCCGAAGACAAGAAGAGCAACGGCGCCGATCACCGCCATTTCCGGGAGGCCGACGCCGAAGATATTCATGATCGATCAGCCGAGGCCGTTCCAGTTGACGTTGATGCCTTCGAGGATCAGCGACTTGTTGTACAGCTGAAGAATGACCAGCAGGAACACAAGGAAGAGAGCCATAAACACACCCATCACAGGCGTGGTGCCCCAGCCGGGGACGACCTTGCCGTACTCGGAGTTAAGAGGGCGGAGGAGGTCTCCCAGACGGGTGCGTTGAGCCATGGCGACGCTTGGGTCTCGGGTGGTTAGAAGTGCGGATACTGTAGGGCGAGACTCCGGTGAGGGGTCGTTCTTGTCGAGAGATGTGATGGAAACCAGCTCCCCCGCCCTATCCGTGGCCATCGGAGTCCTGACTGTGTTGATGGGACTGACTGGCTTTGGTGTGTACCAAGCCTTCGGACCGCCATCGAAAGCACTCGACGATCCTTTCGACGATCACGAGGACTGAATAAGGCTCAGCTCAACGAGTTCTCCTGGCGCAATGCTGACCGTGGCTTGTGCGTCTGGCTCCGCCGCACGCGACAGCATCCAGTTGCCACCTGGCGTCCAAGAACATCGTGCTGAACCGGGATTGATGAGCCGCAGAGTCAAGCCGTCCTCTTGAGGGAGAACGTTGATCGGCACTAACTCCTTGGGCAGAGGAGGCAGCAGTGCACAGTCCGTCTCCAGCTTCAAGGTGCGCAGATGTCCCGGCTCACGGAAAGCGATTGCTGCTTGGGGAACACCTGACGAACTCCAATCACGGTCAAGTGGCATTAGTGCCAAGCGTTGGCGTATCCAACCCTGATCAGCACCAGGGTCAGGCCATGTTGGACCCCGCATCAAGGAGACACCGAGATGACTCTCTCCTCCGTCAACACCCTGCGGACCATCGAGCAAAATCGCCAAGCCGCCACCGGGAGCAGCGGTTTGTGATGCCAGCCAAGAGGTCACTGGCACTTCCCAGCGGGCCTGTTCCCGAGGGTTGAGGCAACGGGCGGGCCGTTCAATCACTCCGCCGCTGGTATCGGCTGCCAACCGGCAGGCTGACTGGGCCAGAGGCAGCTCCACACGGAGTAATTCATGGCGCTGAGACCAGTGCACGCCCACGCTGAGGTCCACCCAAGGGGAATCCGCACCAATCCGTAGGTCCAGCCGACCAGGACTGCAACCAACCTGAAAACGCCAGCGAACATGCGTCAGCAAAGGGCCTTGATCGATCAGCTCCGCTGAAGCGAGCCCATCGAATTCGAGGAGATGCTCGCGGTAGTTGCCAGCAAGATCCCAAGCATCCCAAAACTCACCACGGTCGCCGTAGCGCCTCAACTGCAACGGAGCCGACAGCTGTTGCTGAGCTGTTGCACCCCAGAGCTGAAGGAGCCCTTCAGGCCCAACTTCAGTGGAGATCAAACCATTCGTGATCCGCCAACGCCCCTCCCCCAGCTGCTTGGTGCGCACTGGATGGCGCAAGGCCGCCGGCTCAGCAACCAGCTCTGAGCCCCCAGGAGCAGCAGCACTCAGAGCAACGGCAACAGCCCCACGCTGGCGCGGTAGCTGGGCGAGACAACCACCTGAGCTGAGATCCTGCGTTTGCAGATACAGCCCTGAGGCCATCCATCGTCTTCTTGGAAGCCGCACGTGAGGCGACCATTCAGCCAAGGGCTGCAACCCAAGCCACGCCCAGTCCCAGCGCTCCCGTCCAGGCGTGCCCTTAGCCAAAAGACGGTCGAACTGACGATCACGCAAACTGCGCGCCCGGCGCCGGGCCATCCGCCAGATCGGCTCGGCTTGCTCAAAGACTTCCGGAATGGATGTTCCGGGAAGAATGTCGTGGAATTGCTGGAACAGCAGCGGGCACCAATCAGCCTGGCCCTCACGCCGTTCTCCCAGCAAAGCGGTGGCCAGATCAGCCTCGCGCAGGAGACGCTCCAAACTGCGGTTATGGCGCTTCTGATCGGGGCGACTCGTGGCACACCCCCGATGAAGATCGAGATAAAGCTCGTCCTGCCAGATCGGCAGACCGGCTTGGAACGCCTCCAACTCTGAGAGATAGGCCCGAACGGTGCCCGACTGCCGACGCAGAGCTTGGGGATGACCATCCCAGCTCAACATCTGCCCCAGCATTTCCGCAGTGGGGCCACCTCCATGATCACCAACCCCAGGGATCCACAGCGCAGTTTCCACACCCGTCGCCCGCGTCCAAGCCCGCTGTTCTTGAAGCATGTCGAGGGGATCTCCACCGCGACCAATCGGCGGCAACATCAGGCCAAACAGTTCTGCACCACCCCGACTCCGCCATCGAAATAAACGATGCGGAAATGGTGTTGTGGCATTCCAGGCCAGCTTGTGGGTGCAAAACCAACGCACCCCCGTCTGACGAGCAACAGCAGGAAGACCGGCTGCGAAGCCGAAGCTATCGGGAAGCCAACAGAGCTCATGGGACCACTCGGGGAACAGCGCTTGGCTCGTGCTTTGGCCAAGGGCGAACTGCTGCCAAAGCGACGCCGTGCTGACCAGCACACAGTCGGTTTCAACCCAAGGGCCATTGATGGGCTCCCAGCGCCCAGCACGACTGGCCGCCTGAATCTCGGCGAACAGACTGGGGCGATGACGTTCAACCCAGGAATACAAAGCCGGCGTGGAGTGGGCAAAACGCAGCTCTGGATGCCGCTCCATCAGCTGCAGAGCTGAGCGAAACGTGCGCTCAGCGGCCTGCCAGGTGTCTGCCACGGGCCAGAGCCAGGCGAGATCGAGATGGGCGTGCCCAATCCAATGAATCCGTCCTGATACCGAAGGGCTGGAACGCAACAGAGCAGACACTGCCCTCGTGGCATCAGGCTTGTTCGGATCCAACTGAGCCCAAGACGCTGGCAGATCACCACCGGCTTCAAGGTGCAACATCAGCGCTTCAGGCAGCAGCGCCTCGTCCAGATCGTCTCCATGAACGGTCGGCTCGAGACGCAGTTCACTGGTGATCAGGGCTCCATCGTCATGCAGCGGGCTGCAGAGCTCAAGCTGAAGATGCAGCGGGGCCTGATCTGCTGATGGCCTGGGGACTGACCAACGGCAAGCGGTGTCGAAGAGGTCACCCTCATGCACGAGGACTCCATCAACCCAAAGACGCATCGCCTCCGCCCACCAACTGAGACAGAGCCGGGCCGTGCTGTGTCTTAAGCCGCTCCAATCCTCAGGAACAGCAAGCCAATGCTCAAGCCGCAGCCACTGCCGCCCTCGCGGCCAAATCAACAACCCGCGTTCAGCCCAGTCGGGACGGTGCTTTTCGCCCCAAGGTTCATCAATAAATGGCTCGGAAGGAGAGGCCCCTGAGCGTGTCCACGCTCGGCGCAAGTCGCGNGCNGCNAGCGACTGCGAAACGTTTCAATCCACNCCGATCGNCCCGNCTNNANNNGGGNTCATNCCCNGTGGTTTCCCTGTCGTGCCCCATAGGATGATCGCTGTCACAGACGCCGGTCGGTCTCCATGCTCGCCCTCAAGATCTCCGTTTACTCGGTCGTCTTCTTCTTCCTCGGCATCTTCGTGTTCGGATTTTTGGCGAGCGACCCCAGCCGCACGCCGAGCCGCAAGGATCTGGAAGATTGATCTCTGTCTCTGATCGGTCCGCGCCAGACACTGGTCTGCAGACAGGCTGATCCAGAGACCAAAAATGTCAGGATCGCCCTCCCTGGCGGCAGACTTCGTGGCATCCCGGCTCTCACACTGTCTGGCCGGGATGCTGGGATCAGGGCTATTGCTGGTTGCCCAAACCTCTGGCGTTGCTGCTGAAACAGCTGGGGCAATCACGGTTCCGGATCAGCTGCAGCTCACTGCTGATCGCCAGTTTCAAGACAGCCGCAACAGTGTCACCGTCGCAGAGGGCAATGTTCGTGCCCAGATCGGTACAGCTGTTCTTTTGGCTGATCGCATCGAGTTCGACAGCGATTTCCGCACCTTCCACGCCACAGGATCCGTTCGTCTCCAACGGGGCAGGCAACTCTTTCAAGCCTCCAGGCTTCGCTACAACCTCGCCTTAGACGAGGGTGAACTCGAGGACGTTTACGGCGTCATCGATCTGGAGGGCATGGACCCCGAGACGAGCGAGCAAGAACCACAAACGGACCCTGTAACGCTGAGTGCCTCCTCAGCTGAGGCCATCCAACCGATGGCTTGTCCGCCTTTATTGACACCTCCCCCCGACTGGCATCCACATCCTTGGGCCGTGACTGCCTGGGGTGGTCAGATGATTGACGCTGCCTTTGGTGACACCTTCCTCTTCAATGGCCGCATGCGGCCGGAAGCCGTGATGGGATTGAGCCTGCAGAAAAGGATCTTCCGCGCCGGCCCATTGGCGATCGAAATGGAAGCTGATCTGTTCAGCCACATCGCTAAACAACAAGCCGGTGGCGAACACAATCAATCGACGCCCTACGCCCAACTCCCAGCCCAAAGCTTTGGGGAAGGAATCCTCGGCCTGGGTGCACGCGTTTGGCTACAACCATGGCTCAATGTTGGTTTTATAGAGGGCGTTAGCTACAACAGCAGTGTGAGCTTGTATGAAAAAACGTTCCGAACAAACTATTCACAACTCCTGAATTATCTGGGCTTTGAGATTGAAGCAGCGGTCTCACCCGACCTTTCCTTAGTCGGACGTATTCATCATCGCTCAGGAGCATTTGGCACCTTTAATGGCGTCACAGAAGGCAGCAATGCGTACCTGGTTGGCGTGCGCTACCGCTGGGGCCAAGACCCAGCTGAACCGCAACAAGCACTAATGCCTCCACCGGAGGGCTGCGACATCCCCGAGGGGGCCACCAGCATTCGCCCGTCATCTTTAAGTGAAAGGCTGGAGTCGATCACGCTGGGGGACGGCGGCACCAATCCCGTTCATGTGCACCCAACGGAGCTTGACTCCACCCCGACCAATGTCCAATCACCAGCCGAACAACAAGCGGAGCGCACACAACAGATCGCTGAAATCGACCAAAGAGTTGATGATGTTGCATACCGAGGTTCTTTCAGCATCGAACGTCGGAGTGGGATTCCAGTTCAACGGATTAATTCCAATGTGAATGATGAAAACCGCTTCGGTGTGGTTCAGGTTCCACAACTCAAACGCCTCGGAAAACGTCAATTTCTGAACGGCACAATCAGTCGCTGGAGAGTGCAAGCTTCACGGGTTCAATTCACAGCTGACGGCTGGCGCGCTGACCGGATGGGCTTCAGCAATGACCCCTTTACACCGAGCCAAACCCGCATTGATGCCGAGGATGTCGTTGCGCGGGAACAAGACAACGGCGATCTGCTGATTTCTGCGCGGCGCAACCGCTTGATCATTGAAGAAAACCTGCCGATCCCAGTCACGAGACGCCAACTGATCCAAAAAGAAGATGAAGTCGAAAATCGCTGGGTCTTCGGGATCGACAACAAAGACCGTGATGGTTTGTTCGTTGGCAGAAACCTTCGCCCGGTATCCATCGGGGCTC
Organism: Synechococcus sp. ARS1019; assembly: GCA_002690325.1. Classification (GTDB taxonomy): domain Bacteria; phylum Cyanobacteriota; class Cyanobacteriia; order PCC-6307; family Cyanobiaceae; genus Parasynechococcus. Next base: position 38,326 of record NZED01000006.1, on the reverse strand, counting down.
AAACAGAGCTTTCACTCGAGCCTCAATTCATGGTGCAGCGGGCCATCGATGGAGGGAAGGATGTCGGTGACCTCTTCGGCCTCGACGCCAAACTCGGCGGACGATACGGCAGCTACAGGCTGGAGGCAAAGGCAGATATCGGTAGTTTTGATCCCGACAACCTGCTTGGCAACAGCCGCTTCTGGGGCACCTTCGGGCGTGACATCGACCTAGGGGCGATCGGCACCGTTCAGGCCAACCTCTTTGCCGCTCACCGCTACCGAACCTGGAATGGATCTCTTGGCGAATCCAACATTCAGTCGGCCTATGGGGCCTATGCCGAACAGCGCGGCGACTGGCAACAAGGACAGGCCAACCATCGCTATTTAGTGCGGGGCGCCGTTGGCAATTACACCGCTGACCACTACCGAAAAGATCGGCTGGAAGAGGCTGGTCGTGCAACGCTGTTTGGCTCGCTCACCAGCCGTTTCCCCCTAATCAGCGGAGACCCAGCGGAACTGACTCCGCAGGCGGCTTATCGCTACTCCCCGGAGCCGATCATTCCAGGGCTCACACTCAATACCAACATCAACAGTTCTTTTGCTGCGTACAGCACTGGAACGCATCAGCAAACGTTCAGTTTCAGCGGTGGGCCAACCCTCACCCTCGGAACCTTCAGCCGACCCTTCCTTGACTTCACACAGCTCTCGGTGATCGGAGGTGGCACCCTCCGTGGTGGTGGCAGCCCCTTTGAATTCGATCGGGCCGTCGACCTCGGAACCCTGGGCTTCGGCATCACCCAACAGATCGTTGGCCCCGTCTTACTGAGCACCGGCGTCAACTTCAATGTGGACCCTGGTTCCAGGCAATACGGCGACATCATCAACTCCAACATCGAAGTGCGTTGGCAACGACGGAGTTACGACTTGGGCGTGTATTTCAACCCCTATGAAGGCATCGGTGGGGTCCGTTTCCGTCTCAATGACTTTGATTTCACAGGGCGTGGCGTGCCGTTTGTCCCCTACGAGCCCTTTTACCGACAGCCCCGGGATCAGCAGCTGATCAGTCCCCACCACCGATAATCAAATCACTACCTGTGAGGTCAGCGCCGGCATAGCGAATGCCTTGGGTCCTAACCCCTGGCGCATAGGCGTTGATCACCACAGCTCCGCTGAGATCCGCATCCCGAAGATCAACGTCTGTGAGCTCAGCGTTGGTGAGATTGACCTCGCGCAGGTCGCAGTTCTGCAACCTCGCTCCAGTCAGGTCGGCTCCTTCCAGGTTGCTGCCACGAAGACGCGCGCCTCGGAGATCGGCATCGCGAAGATCCACTCCAATCAGATGCAGTTCTGTGAGATCCATCCCCCTGAGATCACAACCACGGCAGGCACGTTGATGCTCCAACTGCTCGATGGCCCCCCGATTGGAGCTCAGACGCACAGGTCGTGAATGATCACTGGCCTGAAGCGGTAACGCCAGAGCGACCAGCCAAGGGACAAGAAGAAGAGAACGCATAGCCAACCACCCTGTGTCTTTGTCATAGACACAGGAGACGCAAGCTGGCTATGCCGTGAGGTGGAATCCGTTCAGATAAGGAAGGCGATTGCTTAACGCCTTGAGTTCAGCCTCACGGGCGATCAACTGCGACGTGGCATCCCAGCGACCGGTGGTCAACATCTGCCGTGGACCTTCGGCGAGGGTGACCGGCTGCGAGGACTGCTCTGATGAGAACGACAACGCTTGCAAGTCAAGGGTCCAGCGGCGCTGAGGCTCCGCAATCACCCTCTGCTGCAACTGCCGAACATCCTCAGGAGACACCGTCACACAGGGAATCCCCAAGGCCAAACAGTTGCCATAAAAGATCTCCGCAAAGCTGACACCAACCACCGCACGGATTCCCCAGCGCATCAGTGCCTGAGGAGCATGCTCACGACTGGAACCACAACCGAAATTGCCATTCACCACCAAGATCGAAGCCCCCTGAAAGTCGGGCTGATCAAAGGGGTGAGCTCCTTTGAGCTCCAACCGGTCATCGGCGAAGACCTGGTCTCCAAGAGCATCGAAGCTGACACATTTCAAGAAACGGGCAGGGATGATCCGATCGGTATCGATGTCTTCACCCTGAACCGCCAGGGCACGGCCCTCAATCTGTTGAATCGAACCCGAAGGAAAACTGGTGGCAGACATCAGGACTCGGCGTGGAGAGGCAATTGGCGGACATCGGTCACGCGACCATGGACGGCAGCAGCAGCCACCATCGCGGGGCTCATCAACAGCGTGCGACCACTGGCCGATCCCTGACGTCCTTTGAAGTTGCGGTTACTGGAGCTGGCGCTGACCTGACGCCCCTCCAAACGGTCCGGGTTCATCGCAAGGCACATCGAACAGCCCGGCTCGCGCCATTCGAAGCCAGCCTTCAGAAAAATCGTATGCAGCCCCTCAGCTTCCGCTGCTTTCTGGACCTGCTCTGATCCAGGCACAACAAAGGCCTTGATGCCCTCAGCCACGGACCGCCCCTGGGCGATCGCCGCAGCGGCCCGCAAATCGCTGAGGCGCCCATTGGTGCAGCTTCCGATGAAGCAGACATCGACCGGCAAGCCATCGATGGGGCTGCCGGGCTGCAGATCCATGTATTGGTAGGCCTCTTCTGCGATCGGACGATCTCCTGGCTCCAACTGATCCAATGCAGGGACCGATTCGTCCACGCCGAGACCCTGACCAGGGGTGATCCCCCAGGTCACCGTGGGAGCGATCGACGCCGCGTCGAACACCACTTCGTCATCGACGACAGCATCGGGATCGCTCGCCAAACTTGCCCACCACGTCACAGCTCGGTTCCAGTCCTCACCGGTGGGGCTATGGGGACGACCCGCGAGGTAATCAAAGGTGACCTGGTCAGGATTGACATATCCACACCGGGCTCCCCCTTCGATGGCCATGTTGCAGAGCGTCATCCGCTCCTCCATCGACAACACCTCGATGGCCGAGCCAGAGAACTCATAGGCAAAACCGACACCACCTTTGACACCCAAGGTGCGAATGATGTGAAGGATCAAATCCTTGGCGTACACACCATCGGACAAGGATCCATCCACACGGATGCGACGAACCTTGAGTTTGTTCATCGCCAGGCTTTGGCTCGCGAGAACATCACGAACCTGACTGGTGCCGATGCCAAAAGCGATGGCGCCGAACGCCCCATGGGTGGAGGTATGTGAATCACCACACGCCACCGTCATGCCCGGCTGAGTCAGTCCGAGCTCAGGTGCAATCACGTGAACGATTCCCTGACGTCCACTACCGATGCCATTCAGCTCAATGCCGTTTTCGGCACAGTTTCTCTCCAGGGTGCTGAGCATTTCCTCCGCCAGCGGATCCGCGAACGGGCGGGCCTGGGAGGTGGTGGGCACGATGTGATCCACCGTTGCGACGGTGCGCTCGGGACAACGCACAGACAAACCCTTGTCCTTCAATGCGGAGAAGGCCTGGGGACTCGTGACCTCATGGATCAGATGCAGACCCACGAACAGTTGGGTTGAACCACCGGGAAGCTCCGCCACCCGATGCAGATCCCACACCTTGTCGTAGAGAGTGCCGGAACTCAAGCGCTCAGCTGCAGGGACTGTTGACCCTACGTCCGAGCCAGCAGCCTTAAACGCAGGCGATCAAGAGCGCGAATCACACTTAATTGCTGAATCGCAGCGCGACCACGTCGATCACCAAATCGCTCCGCAGACGCTTGGGTGTCGTCCGGTCCAGCTACAGCGATATGGACCAATCCCACCGGCTTCTCTGGTGTACCGCCAGCGGGACCCGCAACGCCACTGATCGCAATCCCCCAGTCACAGGCGAATTGATCGCGCACTCCCTCCGCCATCGCTGAGACCACTGGATCTGAAACAGCCCCATGGGCATCCAAGGTTGCGACGGGAACGCCCAAAAGGGAGGCCTTGATCTGGTTGCTGTAAGCGATCACCCCGCCCGCAAACACATCGGATGCTCCAGGAACAGCAGTGAGTGCTGCGCCCAAGGCACCACCGGTGCAGGATTCCGCAACAGCCATGCTTTCGCCAGAACAGCGCAACAATGCCAACACCACGCTGGCCAGGCTGTCCTCATCGACGCCATAACATCGTTGGCCTGTCCGACGACGCAGCTCCTGCTCCATCGGATCCAAGAGAGCGGCTGCAGCCAGATCACTGTCTGCGCGTGCCGTCACTCGCAGCTTGACATCGCCCAGCGAGGCATACGGAGCAACGGTGGGATTTTGATTGTCGATCAGATCAGACACCTGCTCAGCCAGGTTGGATTCACCAACCCCGGTGAAGCGAAGGACACGGCTGCGGAATGATCCAGTGCTGCCGCCATGCTCCTGGAGCCAAGGTGCGGCGGTGGCCTTCCACATCGCCTTCATCTCAGATGGAACCCCTGGGAAGGTGAGAATCGTGAAGCCGGGCTGCGGAGACCAGATCATGCCTGGAGCAGATCCCAACGGGTTCGGCAGAACGTCTGCGCCAACAGGCAAGAACGCCTGACGGCGGTTGCTGGCCGCCACCGAGCGCCCACCGGCCGACAACCGACGCTCAATCTCATGCCAGAGCTCGGGCCGTTCTTCCAGCGGACAATCGAACGCAGCGGCCAGCGATGCCGTGGTCAGATCATCTGGGGTCGGGCCCAAGCCTCCTGTCGTCACAAGAACACGACTGCGCTGGGCTGCCTCCTGGACAGCATTGATCAGCCGCTGTGTGTTGTCTCCAACGACGGTCTGGCGGTAGTGGGGCAAACCGAGTGCTGCAAGCTCTTGGGCAATCCATCGGGCATTGCCATTAAGGATGTCGCCCAACAGAAGTTCTGTACCGACACAAAGAATTTCGACCCCTTCAGCCATGACGATCGCCGCAGGCGAGATCTGAATTTGTCGGAGATGTGATCGGACTCGTCTGCTCAAGAGCGCGCTCGGTCTGAAGCTGACGACGACTGATTACGACGGTGGCCACAAGAATGGACGTCGCCAGACCAAGCCAGAGGAAACGCATTTCCGCATTGGCCACAACGAGGGCCAAAGAGGCAAGCCACTGGGTGAAGACATAGATCAGCAGCACTGTTCTGCGATGGCTAAAACCAGCCCGCAGCAGACGGTGATGAAGATGACGACGATCGGGATAAAACGGTGACCGGCCCTCGCGCAGTCGTCCCATGATCACGGCCGACATATCGGCTACAGGAAGCGACAAAATCAGCAACGGCAGCAGCAAACTGACGGTGGTTAACCCCTTCGCCGGGCCAACGATGCTGATGGCTGCGAGCGTGAAACCAAGGAAGTAGGAGCCGCCGTCGCCCATAAAGATGCGCGCGGGGTTGAAGTTGTGGCGAAGAAAACCCAAACAACATCCCGCGAGGGCAGCGGCAAGGAACCCGGCCGCCACCTGATGCAGTGAAAAACTCACTGAAACAAGGCCAATGGCGGCAATACCTGCCACCCCTGCAGCCAGACCATCAAGACCATCCAACCAATTGATGGCATTGGTAATCCCAACCAACCAGATCACAGTGGCCAGAAGGCTGAGACCATCGGGAAGGCTGATCGCTCCGGCGGAGCTGGTGAGCCAAGGAAGATCGATCGCTCCAATACGAACACCCTGACTCCAAATCACCGAGGAGACGGCCACCTGGCCGGCTAGCCGCGGCCAGGGCGATAAAGCGAACAGATCGTCGGCCAGTCCGATCAAAAAGAAACAGAGCGAGCCAGCCAACGTGCTCCAGATCAGCTGATCACGTGCGGGGGCTAAGGCACCAAACCCACCGAAACCCCAGACCATCGAGAGCGACACTGCAAACCCGACAACCATTGCGATCCCACCCAGTCGCACCATGGGGGTGCTGTGCTGCTTACGGCCATCCGGCTGATCAAACAGACCGACCCGAAGCCCAAAACACCGGACCACCGGAACGAGGCCCATGGTGATCCCACAGGCCAGAACACAGCTCACGACTGCCACAACAACTGGGCTGTCAGCGAATGTCACTCAGACTTCCGGATCACAAACAATCCCTTGAATGAGGATGCACTAATCCTAGGAAGTCTGCCGACTTCGATCCAGCAGATCGCCGTCAGACCAACACCGGTTGCTTGCTCGCTGCATACAGCGGGAAGCGAGCACAGAGAGCCGCGACACGGTCCAAACAACGCTGCTGCATGGCGTCATCTTCGGGATTGAGCAAGCGATCGGCGATCACATCGGCGACCTCACGGAACGCTTCCGTATCGAACCCTCGAGTGGTCAGCGCCGCCGTACCGAGACGTAAACCGCTGGTGACAAAGGGAGACTCCGGATCGAAAGGAACGGTGTTTTTGTTTGCGGTGATGTGCACATCACTCACCAGAAGATCAGCGACCTTGCCGGTCATTCCAATGGAGCGCAGATCCAACAAAACAACGTGGTTATCGGTGCCACCACTGACAACATCGATCCCACGTTTGATCAGTTGTTCCGCCAACGCAGCGGCATTGGCAACAACCTGTTTGCAGTACTGCTGGAACGACGGCTGAAGCGCCTCTCCAAAAGCCACGGCCTTCGCAGCAATCACATGTTCGAGAGGACCACCCTGGCTGCCAGGGAAAACGGCCTTGTCAAACTTCTTGGCAAAATCTGCATCACGGCAGAGAATCAGGCCTCCCCGCGGACCGCGCAGGGTCTTGTGGGTGGTCGTGGTCACGACATCGCAATGAGGCACAGGGCTGGGGTGCACCCCGGCAGCCACCAAGCCAGCGATATGGGCCATGTCTGCTAGCAGATAGGCACCAACTTCATCCGCGATTGCACGGAACGCCTCAAAATCGATGATGCGGGGATAGGCCGAATACCCACACACGATCAGCTTGGGCTTGTGCTCGAGAGCCAACGCCCTGATCGCCTCCATGTCGAGCTTTTGGGTCTCCTTATCAACGCCGTATTGGACGACGTTGAACCATTTGCCACTCACATTCACAGGCGAACCATGGGTGAGATGGCCGCCATGGGAGAGATCCAGCCCCATGATCGTGTCCCCTGGCTGAAGCAGAGCCAGGAAAACAGCGAAGTTGGCCTGAGCACCGCTGTGCGGCTGAACGTTGGCCCAAGCAGCCCCGAACAACTCTTTGGCGCGGGAGATCGCCAACTCCTCGATGGCGTCAACGTGCTCACAGCCGCCGTAGTAACGCTTGCTGGGCAGACCCTCCGCATATTTATTGGTCAGTACCGACCCCTGCGCCTGCATCACCGCTTGTGACGTGAAGTTCTCACTAGCGATCAGCTCCAAATGCGTTTCCTGACGCTGACGCTCCTGATCAATGAAGCCGGCGATGACCGGATCCGCAGCTTTCAGATCAGCATCGATCGCGCGGTCGGAGTGCTGGCTCATGAATCGAGGTGAACAACCTTGCTTCAAATCGTAAGAAATGACTCTCGACGCATTCGGAACAAACCAAAAAAAAACTGCCCTGAAGGGCAGTTCATCAACGCGCCTGGAGAGATTCGAACTCCCGACCCTCTGATCCGTAGTCAGATGCTCTAATCCGCTGAGCTACAAGCGCTTGGGTGAAACCATCAGACCCCATTGAGGGTCCACTCGTCAACCAGAGCCTGGCCACGGCAGGATTAAGAAATCCCCATCTGTTATGCAATGCCGATCCGCTGGTACGGCCCTGCCGATCCAAATGACCCGACGTACCGGCATTTCGAACGGATCGTGAATCTTTGCCTCCACGCAGGGGTGTTCGCTGCGTTGAATAGCGGCGCGTGGTTCCTGCAGCAGATGCGCCATCCACTGCAGGACGGAACCCTTCCATTGATCACCGGAATTTGGTTCAGCATCCTGGCGATTCAGTTGGCTGTCGTGATCGCCCGCCGACCAAGCGCTACAGCAACGGAAACCGATTCCTGAGGGCAGCATGGAGGGGTCGATTCCAGACCCGCGGTATGTCCTTGTCAGCCCCTGATCTCAAAGAGCTCGAGGCCGCACTCGCCGATCGCTTGTTCATCCAAATCAACGGATGGCATCTCTACTTGGGAGATGCAGACCTGGCCGGAATTTTGGCCATCGAGTGCAGTGCGCGGAGCGATCAAAGTCCTGCTGTCGTAGCTCGGCAGGCCATCGAAGCGGTGAAGGTGAATGTCGCCGGAGGCGCCAGCCAACTACCCCTATCCCGACTGCTGCCTCCGGCTCAATTAAGCGATTTAGAGGACATTCTCGAGCCTTACTGCGGATAAGGTTTCACCGCGACGCCGTGGTTGGTGTGCTGATCATCGAAGTCACCAACGCTCGGGATGTCGTGCGACAACGGATCGGCCGCCTTGGCGAACGCCTGATCGGTCGCGTAGTGGATCCTGAAGCCCAGGTGGAAAAGGCCCTGATTCAGGAACTGGAAACAGCCTTTAAGGAATTCGGGATCGAAGCTCGCATCGTGTCTGTGCAAGGTCCCCAACTCATTGGGCGTCAGCGCCTGGAACTTCCGATTCAGGTCCGCGAAGAGCGCGATGTTCGCGTCAACGACGCCTGACGCGTTGAAGAACTGCCTTGCCAATGAGCTGGACCTCAGGACTCTTCAAAAGGGTTCCGATCCAAAGGAATAAGAGAAGTCCTGCTGCCCCTGAACCAGAGACCTGCAAGAAAAGACCAAGCAGAGTCCCAGGCCATGGCAAGGCCATGGACACCAACCAGCTCAGGAGGCCAGCCAGCACAGCGGCCAAGGTCAGTTTGGCCGCATCAAAAGCCCAATCTTTTAAGGGCAGATCCTGCAAACGGCGCTGCAACATCAGCAGGAGTGCTGCACAGGTCAAGGTATTGATCGCCACGGTGGCTAACACCAGACCCGGTGCTCCGAAATTGAGCGGTGACTGAGGGCCCCAGGGGGTTGGTCCTCCCACCAGCAGCCAATCAAAGATCACATTGAGGCCGATCCCTGCCACCGAGAGCCGAAACGGAGTGGTGCCATCACCAAGGGCATAAAAGACACGAACCAGCACATCGCGTCCCAGATACGCCGGCATGCCAAGGCCGTAGGCCATCAACAGAGCAGTGACCAGCTGTGAGGCTTGCGCGTCGAAAGCACCACGTTCGTAAACCAGGGCAACGATGGGGCCTCCGAGGGCAATGAACAGAACACCGAGAGGAAGCATCGATGCCGTCGAGAGCATCATTCCCTGTCGAATCCGAGCGATCAGCTGAGGACGATCGTCGGGGGCTGTCAACCGGGCAAAGGTCGGCAGCAATGGCACTAGCAAGGCATTGGAAATCAGCCCCAGCGGGGTCTGTATCAACAGGTTGGCGTAACCAAGACCAGCGGCCGCACCAACGATTCCCGAAGCGAAAAACAGATCGGTGAACACATTGATCTGAAGCATCCCCGACGACAAGGTCGCCGGACCCATCACCCGCCAAACCTCACGGACCCCTGGATGCCGCCAGTCCCAGACCAGCTTGAAACGGACCAAACCTTGCCGCACTAAGGCGGGCAACTGAATCAACCACTGCAATAAGGCGCCAACCAAGGTGGCCGCCGCCAACACCACGCCTCCCAACAAGGCAAACCGAGGTTCCCCAATCAGATCACCGAGGCGAAACCACAGCAGACCGACGCCAAGGATCAAAGCCACACTCGACATCAATGGAGAGATGGCAGGAATCCAGAACTCATCGGCAGCATTCAGCGAGCCAAAGCCGAGCCCGATTAATCCAGCCAGCAACGCCATCGGCGCCATCACTTGAAGCTGCACCACTGCGATCCGATGCAGATCCGGGCTGAGCCCAGGACCAACCAGGGTGATCAGTGGATCTGCCGCGGCCACCAAGAGAACAGTCACCAACAGGAGAATGGCGCTGACGCTGGTGTTGAGAGCGGCGAGGATATGAGCGCTCTCCTGGCGCGGCCGACGACTCAAGACGCTGACCATCGCGCTATGGAACGGACCGTTGATCCCCCCCAGCAGAATCAACAGAAATCCGGGCAGGACATACGCATAGTTGTAAGCGTCGTAGGCAGCGCCAACCCCAAACGCCGCCGCAATCGCCAACTGGCGCGCGAGTCCACCAAATTTGCTGAGCAGCGTTCCCAGCGTGACCACCAGTGCGATGCCTTTGAGTGATCGCGCCATTGGAATGCCGGTTCAGACCGACGCATTGTGATGGGGGTCAGCCGGCAGCATGGGCCCAACTCGCCAAGCTCGATGACCGGCCTTCCGCCCCTGGGCACAACCCTGATGGAGTTTGAACCCCTCGTTGATGGCGTGTTACGCAAGCGCTACAAGCGCTTTCTGGCCGATGTGGAATTGGCCGATGGTGAGGTCGTCACAGCCCATTGCGCCAATACGGGNCCAATGACTGGGGTTCTGCATCCCGGCGGTCGCGTGCGTCTGCGCTANGCCCCGTCTCCCAAGCGCAAGCTGGCCTGGACTTGGGAGCAAGCCGAAGTCCCAGGTGCAGACGGGTCTTTGTGCTGGGTCGGCGTCAACACAGCACTCCCCAACCGGCTAATCCGCGCAGCCATCGAGGCTGGATGCCTGGAAGAGCAATTGGGCGCCATCAGCACGATTCGCCCTGAGGTGGCCTACGGGGAAAACCGGCGCAGCCGGATCGATCTATTGCTCAGCCCAACCGAAACCAACCCTGATCAACGCTCGATTTATCTGGAAGTCAAAAACACCACCTGGAGCGAAGGCACAACGGCTCTCTTCCCAGACACGGTGACAGAACGAGGGCAAAAACACTTGGTGGAGTTGATGGGCGTCCTGCCCGGATCACGCGCCGTGCTGGTGCCATGCCTGAGCCGTGATGATGTCGACGCGTTCGCCCCCGGGGATGAAGCCGACCCTCGCTATGGGGAACTCTTCCGAGAGGCTCAAGCGGCCGGTGTTGAAATTTTGCCCTGCTGCTTCCGCTTCGAAGCGGGACGAATCAGCTGGCAGGGGCTCCGAGGTGTGAAGGCTCGGAACTGAGAAATTTTGTTTTTTGTATCAAGTGGAACATTGCTCAACCCGCCCTGAGCGAGACGCTTNTTGCGTGAAAGCTCCTATGCAGGAAGTGCATAGAACCACTCTTTCGCTTTAGCAGTCTCGCCAATCCTTATGACCACTGCTTTTCGACAACACCCTCAACGAAGGCGATCACGCCTTCAAGAAGCAAGCCTGCTCGAAGGCCCAATGCTTTTGCTGAAGAGCATCCGCGGCTTCAGCTCCCATCGGTCTCTGGTCTGGCTCGCCTGTGCACCCGTTGCACTGCTTGGCCTGAGTGTGTTCACCCTCTCTGCCAAGGCAGAGGAACTCCCTGAACTATCCGCAGCGTTCCTTGCCAACAACCTCTGGTTGTTGGTCGCCACGATCCTGGTGATCTTTATGAACGCCGGCTTCGCCATGGTGGAAGCCGGAATGTGCCGTCAAAAGAACGCGGTCAATATCCTCGCCAAAAACCTGTTCGTCTTCGCCCTGGCGGTGACCGCCTANTGGTTCATCGGCTTCTCCCTGATGTACGGCGACGCAGACAACCCCGTAATCGGCGGCTGGCTCTACTTCAACGGGTTGTTTTTCGACCCAACCGTTACCGCTGAAAAGATCAGCGAAGCCGGTTTGGTTCCGACCGTTGACTTCCTGTTCCAGGCTGCTTTCGCTGGCACCGCCGCCACGATCGTTTCCGGCTTGGTGGCGGAGCGCATCAAGTTTGGCGAGTTCGTGATCTTTGCCCTGGTGCTGACGGCATTCATCTATCCGATCGCCGGATCCTGGGAATGGAACGGTGGTTGGCTCAATAGCGTCGGCAACAAAGAATTCATCGATTTCGCGGGCTCTTCGATCGTTCACTCGGTTGGCGCTTGGGCAGGTCTAGTGGGTGCGGTATTGCTTGGACCCCGGATCGGCAAATACGTGGGCGGTAAGCCCCAAGCCATGCCTGGTCACAACATGGCCATCGCCACCCTTGGCGCACTGATTCTCTGGATCGGCTGGTACGGCTTCAACCCTGGCTCTCAGTTGGCCATGGATCAGTGGGTGCCATACGTGGCTGTGACCACCACCCTGGGTGCTGCTGGCGGCGCCATCGGTGCAACTGTGATCTCGACGATCACCTCGAAAAAACCCGACCTGACAATGATCATCAACGGCATCCTGGCCGGTCTGGTGAGCGTGACCGCCGGTTGCGCCAACCTGACCATGGTTGGTGCATGGGTGGCTGGACTGATCGGCGGCATCATCGTGGTGTTTGCCGTTGCAGCTCTCGATGCTGCTGGCATTGACGACCCCGTCGGAGCCTTCTCCGTTCACGGTGTCTGTGGCGTTTGGGGAACTCTGGTGATCGGCCTTTGGGGCTATGACATCCAAAACCCAACCGACGAGCTTCCCTTCGGAGAACCTCTTGGACTGTTCGTGAGCGGTAACTTCGATCAGCTCGGCATCCAAGCCCTCGGCACGGCCGCCTATGCCATCTGGGCTGTGGTGACCTGCTTNATCGCCTGGAAGGTGATCGGAGCCGTGTTCGGTGGGATCCGCGTGACCGAACAGGAAGAAAATGATGGTCTCGATATTGGTGAACACGGCATGGAGGCTTACTCCGGCTTTGTCACCACCAACAACTGACCGCATTTTCAAGTTGTTTCACAAGCCCGACCAACACGGTCGGGTTTTTTTTTGACCTCCACCGCAACGAAGGCCCCATAGAGTCATCCCACACTGGTGCACACCATGGACACCCACGCCTTCAAGCGCTCCCTGCATCACTCCGAGCGCTACAACCGGCGTGGCTTTGGACGGGCCGAGGAAGTTGCCGAAAGCCTGGAGCAGGCCTACCAAAGCGGTTTGATCGGCACAATCCGAGACAACGGCTACAAACTCAGCCACGGACGACTCAACGTTCGACTCGCTGAAGCCTTTGGCTTTTGTTGGGGCGTGGAACGGGCCGTCGCCATGGCCTATGAGACACGCCGCCACTACCCAAAGGAGCGGTTATGGATCACCAACGAGATCATCCACAACCCTTCGGTCAACGATCATCTCCGCGAGATGGACGTTCAGTTCATCCCTGTTGAGAGCGGAGTCAAAGACTTCTCTGGGGTCACATCAGGTGATGTGGTGATTCTCCCTGCCTTCGGGGCCACCGTGCAGGAGATGCAGCTGCTCAACGAGCGGGGTTGCCACATCGTGGACACCACCTGTCCTTGGGTTTCCAAGGTTTGGACGACAGTCGAAAAACACAAAAAACACACCTTTACCTCGATCATTCACGGCAAGGTCAAACACGAAGANACCCTGGCGACCAGCTCCTTTGCAGGCACTTACCTGGTGGTTCTGGATCTGGAGGAAGCGCAGCTTGTCGCCGATTACATCCTTGGGGGTGGAGACAGCGCAACCTTCATGGAGCGCTTCGCCAAAGCCTGCTCTCCAGGATTCGACCCCGATCGCGACCTGAAACGCCTCGGTGTTGCGAACCAAACCACCATGCTCAAAAGCGAGACCGAAGAAATTGGTCGATTGTTCGAGCGCACGATGCTCAGTAAATACGGACCAACTCAACTCAACGAGCACTTCCTGGCGTTCAACACCATCTGCGATGCAACCCAGGAACGCCAAGACGCCATCTTTTCCCTAGTCGACGAACCATTGGATCTCTTGGTCGTGATTGGTGGCTTCAACTCCTCCAACACAACGCACCTTCAGGAGATCGCGATCAGTCGGGGGATTCGCTCGTTCCACATCGACACCCCTGATCGTCTCGACAGTGACGCCAACACGATCGAACACAAACCATTGGGTGATGACCTCAGGACGGACACCAACTTCCTGCCAGCAGGGCCGGTCACCGTTGGAATCACCTCAGGAGCCTCCACACCAGATCGGGCCGTCGAGGAAGTGATCGAAAAGCTGATGCGCCTCAGTGAATCCTGAAAGCACGCACCCCTTTACATTGATTCATCTTTAGCGGTCACCGATCGTCAGCCCCTTCTCAGTGCTGCCATTGTCGCGACTTCACACCGACAACTTGCGCAGTGGATCCGACCCTCAGATCCGCTGCTATCGCAGCCAGTTCGCGGACAAGATGGAGATGCTGGCTTCTGCCGAGCAAGTCTCTCGCTATCTGGACAGGCATGAATGCTGGTTTCAGTCCTGCGCGACGCCGATGCAGGTTCGAGCATTGGATTCCCAGTCCTATGTGCTGACCCTCGGCCGCTTCGGAAACTTCGGCTTTGATGTCGAACCGACCATTGCCCTCAGGCTTCTGCCTCAAGAAGAGCGGGTTTATCGCATCGAGACGCTCCCGCTTCCGGAAGAGGGGAACGAACTTCAAGATCTCTACGACGTCGACTTCAAGGCGCGCATGGAGTTAAAGCCATGGCACCAGCTCGACCCAGACGCACCCCAGGACGCCACCGCGGTGAGCTGGGACCTTGATCTCTCGGTNTGGATCCGCCTGCCCCGNGTNATCACCATGCTTCCTGAGCAGCTGGTGCANTCCAGTGGAGATCACTTGCTCAAACAAATCGTGCGTCAAATCTCACGTCGGCTGACGTGGAAGGTGCAAGAAGACTTCCATGCCTCCCATGGCTTGGCATGCCCTCCACGCAAACGTGCGGCGTTCTAGAGCCAAACCACTCGTTTGTTGACGGCACCAATCGTGATCAAACCGATTGATGCCACATCACCAGCCCGAGAGCTGGGCTGCTGATGTCAGCGGTTGGTCCAGATCTTGTTGACGATCTCCATCCCACTGACCACCTGCCAAAGGAACAGGGTCAACATGCCCATATTGAGGCCAACGTGAATCTTGCGAGCGATCAGATTGCCGCGTTGCATCAANGGGGACAGTGATGCGGCAGTCGCGATCATCCCNGTCATGGCCAAACCAACCAAGAGGTGAGGGCCGACAAATAACTTGCCGTTGTTCAGATAAGTCACAGCCATCCCACCGAAGGTGGCCATCGTCATNGCCGCAAGGATCACGCTGCCCCAGAGGTAATGACGTTGCGCAAATTTGCCCGGAACCAAGNCNTTGCGTTGTTCNGACGTGCCGGTCCTGGTCTTCTTCGCCTTGATGCCCAAGTAGAGCGTCCACCCACCCGCTGCGAGGAGCGACCACTCCATCAACGGATGCACGAAATTCAGCGTGAACGGCAACGTCGCCAGCATCGATCCACCAGGGCAATGCCGCGAGGCTAGTGGTCGACGTGACGGGACCGAGCCCANCCAACATCAGTGAAGGAAGTGACGGCGGCCGGTCAGGAGCATGGCCAGGCCCAACTCATCACAAGCCTTTACAGAGTCGGCATCGCGCATGCTGCCGCCGGGATGAATCACTGCCGAGATGCCATAACTCGCCGCCAGACGCACCGTGTCATCGAAGGGAAAGAAACCATCGCTAGCCAGCACAGCNCCCTTGACCTTGTCACCNGCGGCCTCCAGGGCGAGACGGGCCGAACCCACACGATTCATCTGCCCAGCACCAACCCCGAGGCTCTGGCCATCACGTGCAACCACGATGGCGTTCGAGCGCACATGGCGGACCAATCGCCAGGCGAATTCAAGATCGCCTTTCTCTTGAGCACTCGGAGGACGCTGACTGGCAACGGTCCAATCAGCTGGCGTGATGGCCTGATCATCGAGATCCTGAACCAGCAACCCACCAAGAATGCTGCGGACATGATCCGGACCTGCAGCATCGATAGCCTCAGGGGCCAGTTCCAACAGCCGGAGATTGGTTTTGGCCGCGAGGATCTCCCTGGCTTCTGACGAGAAGCCAGGAGCAACGACACACTCCAAGAACAAGCTGGTGAGTTCACGAGCCGCAGCAGCCTCGACAACACCATTGATGGCCACGATGCCGCCGAAAGCACTGACCCGATCAGCATCCAGTGCGCGGGTTAAGGCCGCAGACACACCTGTTCCGATCGCGACGCCACACGGGTTGGTGTGCTTCACGACCACAGCCGCAGGCTGGACGGCCGGTGCTGCACCACTGCGTCCATAGCCAAATTCACGAACCGTCGCCAGCGCAGCTTCGAGATCAAGAAGGTTGTTGGTGCTGAGTTCCTTGCCCTGCAACTGGATCGCACCACCCCAACCCTGCTTGGGATGACTAAACCAGCGCGCCTTTTGATGCGGGTTCTCCCCGTAACGAAGGGTCTGACGAAGGGGAACAGCCTCAAGCCAGGGGCTCTCATCGACCGCAACCGATCGTTCCATCCAACGACTGATAGCGGAGTCATAGGCCGCGGTGTGCTGAAAAGCCTCAAGGGCCAATTGCTTGCGAAGCTCAGCTGGGACCTGACCGGAGGCATCAGCCATCGCCGCAATCACACGGTCGTATTGCTCGGGGCTCGTCAGCACAGCCACGTCCGCATGGTTTTTGGCTGCTGACCGAACCATGGTCGGGCCACCAATATCAATGTTCTCAATCGCTTGATCCCAGGTGACATCGGGCTTTGCGACGGTTTCTCGGAAGGGATAAAGATTGACCACGACCACATCGATGGGCTCAATGCCTTGGTCCTTCAAGTCAGCCTGATGCGCTGAATCACTGCGCTTGGCAAGAATTCCGCCATGGACCTTCGGATGAAGGGTCTTGACACGTCCACCCAGGATCTCTGGAGCACCGGTGTGATCGGACACGCGTGTGACAGGGAGGCCAGCCTCCTCAATGACCTTGGCCGTTCCCCCGCTGGACAACAGCTTGTATCCATGGGTGCGATGCAAGGCCTCTGCCAAGGGCACGAGTCCGGTTTTGTCGGAAACACTCAGCAGTGCAACTGGAGCCATCGAATCGGCGTGACTTGATCCTGAGCCAACCTACGCATCAGTGATGGACACCTCGGATGACAGACCGCCTGGTCCTCCTCCATGGCTGGGGAGCAACACAAGACGACCTCACCCCCCTGGGACAGCACTTGGCCGACGGCCATGGCCGGGACCTTGATGTCATCAGTCTCGAGGCTCCCGAACAGCACCCACAGGGAACCGGACGGCAGTGGTACGGACTCTTTCCTCCTGACTGGACAGCCGTCCCCCAGGCCGTCTCTGCCCTGCAGGCACGACTTCATCAACTGGTGAGTCCGGAGTGCCCGCTTGAACGCACCGTTCTTCTCGGATTCTCTCAAGGCGGTGCCATGGCTCTTGATGCCGGCTGTCAGCTGCCGTTGGCAGCAGTCATCTCATGCAGCGGCTACCCACATCCGGAGTGGGTTCCAAGACAAGATCACCCACCGGTGCTTCTGCTTCATGGATCTGACGATGAGGTCGTTCCCTCAGGCGCAGCAGATCAAATTTGGACCAAGTTGGACAAGAAGCGTTCGAAGAAACGCCTGTTCACCGGAGGTCACACCATTACCGGTGAAGCGATGGAAGCGATCAGCGCAATGCTTCAAGAGCACTTGCACTGAACGCTTCCAGTCTCTGACGTTCAAACAAACGCGTATTCGTACTCTTCCATTTCTTCCCAGTCGTCAGAACCGAGGTCAAGCCCTTCAAACAGGGTGTCTTCACCGATGGAATCCACGATGATTCTCAGTGAAGGGAACAAGAAATGGTTCTCCTCGGCGTACTGGGCGCTGAACAACCCTTTCTCGCCCCAGAAAAAGCGATCTGTGGTGTGCTCATTCCGACGCACATTCAGCAGCGCTGGAGGAACCAAGGCTCCCTCGGCGATGTAGCGGCGGGCGGCAGTTACCGGTTTGTATTCCCCAGTCTCAAGGTGATGGGTTGGGACATGAGCCAACACACGCTGCCCTGCAAGACGCCGGCGGCTGATCCTCTTGCGTTTCTTGGACATGGAGATTCCTGAGCGGTTTGAATACAGAAAAAACGAACAGATCCTCACTCAGATTGGGTCACCCCAAGCCGATGAATCATCCGTTCTGGAGACGAAAAAACGTCATTGGACCGGGTCACGCGAAGGGTGCGGTCGTACCGCGTCCATCGGAAGAACTCCAGGGGGTCACCACTGCAAAAAGCAGAGCAACCGAAAAAGCATCAGCCTCTGCTGTAACTTTGGTCGCCAGGAAAAAGCAACCTTTGCTGCAGTCTGGAGGGCGTCCATTCAAGAAATGGAGCGCCTCGGTCGTTGANAAGATCTTAAGACTTTTCCCAGATTTTTCAAGTCCCTTGCCTTTCTGGGGGGTTTGGAGGCCTGTCTTGTCTGTTCAGCAGGAACCATGGAACTGACACAGCGGTTCCTGAACTTCGTTGAAGCACAGCTGAACGGCTGTGCAGACATCGCTGATCTGCAGCACATNGGCCTTTACATCAGTCGCCAAGACGCGCAACACCGACCAACCCTTGAGCTGATCAGCCAATGGCCCACGGGAGCTCGCCAACTCCCCCCTGCGGAAACGGACACCAGCCTGCGTCGATCCTCACCGCAACGCCGCTGGTTTCCACTGCAGGACGGCACCACCATCGTGGGCGCTTTACGCGTTGATCTCGCAACCAGCGATCACTGGCCACCCGGCCTCGAGCAGCGACTTAAACAGCTCGCTATCGCCTTGGCACATGTCCTGGTCCTGGATCTGGAGACACTCCGGCTCAACGATCAATTGAGCCAGCAACAAGATCAACTGCGCACCCTGTTGCATCAGCTTCGCAACCCCCTCTCAGCACTGCGGACCTATGCCCAACTCCTCCTCAGGCGAACAGCAGCAGACAGCGACAACCGCAACTTGATCGAGGGACTCATCCAGGAACAAACCCAGATCGGGAGATACCTCACAGCCCTGGACGGCCTCGCCAGTGACGATCGTTCCCTCATCGAAGGAAGCCAAAGCCCGCTCCTCCTCCCGCCAAGCTTGGAGCCCGTTGAGGCCCCGATCCACACCCTGCTGAGTCGACTCAGCGAACGCGCCGCAGCCACCGCCAAACTGCAGGATCGCCCCTGGGTTGGCCCAACAAGATGGCCGTCCTGGACACAGGACGTGACCAGCGATGGAACGTTGACTGAAATCGTGGCCAACCTTCTGGAAAATGCTTTCCGCTACAGCCCGACCGGTTGTGCCATAGGCATGGTGCTGCTCGACGATGGTCTGTGCATCTGGGACGAGGGAACACCCATCCCAACAAACGAGCGCGACCGCATTTTTGAAAAGGGCATTCGTGGTGATGCCGGGCGCGAGCGACCNGGGACAGGCCTAGGTCTTGCCTTAGCTCGCGAGTTGGCTGAGCGCACCGGTGGCGGCTTAGAGCTCACGATCGAACCGCACACAATCCACCCGGATCTTCCCAAGAGCGGCAATGCCTTTGTGCTCAGGCAAGGCGGTAGGCCACAGCCATAAGCAGAAGAAAGGACGCTTCAGCCACCACAACACAGGCCCCGTAGGTGTCTCCCGTATGACCACCGAGACGACGACCACACCATTCGGCTGGCAGGAGCGCTGCTAGGAGGCCAATCGGAAGCCAAACCCAGCCGGCGAGAGCCAAAAACGGCAGACACAACACGGTTGGGACAGCATCCCAACCCGGCTGGCCATGGCGCCGATGAAAAGCCGCTGTCCCCTGATCGCGCAGATATGGGAAGCGAGCCATGGCCCAGAGCGGTGAGACCCGAGCCCAGAAGGGCGCCAACAGCAGAGCCATCGGATGGTGGGTCACTAGCTCAGCCATGGCAGCCAGCTGGAGCAACATCACCATCACGAGTGCCAGCACTCCGCTGGAACCGACACGGCTGTCGTCCATCGCTGCAAGACGACGCTCCGCTCCGGCCCCCAGACCATCCGCGGTGTCCATGAGGCCGTCATGGTGCAGGCCGCCGCTGAGCCAAACCCCAAGCGCCACAACCACAGCACTGCTGGACCAAGCCGTCCAACCAACGAGATGCAGCGCCCACCAAACGAACAGTTGGATTACACCGATCACCAGACCGATCCACGGAGCAAAGCGCGCGATCCGTTCAAACCGTGGGGTCAACCCAGGCCAGGCGGGCAAGACCGTATAGAAGATCCAAGCACCAGCCAGATCNTGCAACCAAGGCATCGAAATCGCTTTGATCGCTTTCAGGCANACAACTCAACAGTATCGATCGGGAGTTAACCCAGTCAGGGGAGGTGGTCCCTGCTTGATGACCACAACGATCGGTCATGCACCAACAGGCGAGGCGTAAGTTCGGCAAAAGACATCAGCGCCGTGTTCGGCTTTGAGATCCAGTCGCGCTGCCAAAACACGGCAGCCCGTTGCGGATGTTTCCACACCCCACATGGGACGGTCCAAACTCCCCGCTTCATGCCGGTGGGAACCCTTGCCACCGTTAAGGGAATCAGCACGGAGCAACTGAGCCGAACCGGAGCTCAGATGGTGCTCTCCAACACGTATCACCTGCATCTCCAGCCCGGGGAAAGCATTGTGGAAGCAGCCGGAGGGCTGCATCGATTTATGGGCTGGGACGGCCCGATGCTCACCGATTCAGGGGGGTTCCAAGTGTTCAGCCTGGGGGATCTGAATCGGA
The DNA here is from genome assembly GCA_002690325.1 of Synechococcus sp. ARS1019. Classification (GTDB taxonomy): domain Bacteria; phylum Cyanobacteriota; class Cyanobacteriia; order PCC-6307; family Cyanobiaceae; genus Parasynechococcus. The sequence continues at coordinate 17,905 of NZED01000006.1, read as the reverse complement.
TCGATGATCGAGGCGTGGTGTTTCGCAACCCACGCGATGGGCGCACGATCGACATGACGCCGGAACATGCGANTCGGATTCAAATGGCTCTGGGCGCCGACGTGGCGATGGCTTTTGATCAATGTCCGCCTTACCCCGCAACGGAAAACGACGTCATCGATGCATGCCGTCGCACCCATGCCTGGCTCGAACGCTGCGTCGCCGCACACCAGCGTGAAGATCAAGCGCTGTTTGGAATCGTGCAGGGCGGCTGTTTCCCCCACCTGCGTCGCGAGAGCGCCAAAGCCGTTGCCAGCTTCGATCTTCCGGGGATCGCTATCGGCGGCGTCAGTGTGGGCGAACCGGTGGACGACATGCACCGAATCATCAAAGACGTCACCCCCTTGCTTCCCGAGGATCGCCCTCGTTATCTCATGGGGATTGGGACTCTGAAGGAAATGGCCGTGGCCGTGGCCAACGGCATTGACCTCTTTGACTGTGTCTTACCGACGCGACTCGGCCGGCATGGAACGGCCCTCGTCAAAGGTGAACGCTGGAATCTGCGCAATGCGCGTTTCCGCCATGACCACACCCCCTTGGACGACAGCTGCCCATGCCCTGCTTGCACAGGCCATACCCGGGCTTACCTCCATCACCTCATCCGCAGCGANGAACTCCTGGGTCTGACCCTGCTCAGCCTGCACAACATCACGCAGCTGGTGCGTTTCACAACGGCGATGGGACAAGCGATCCGCGATGGCTGTTTTTCAGAGGATTTCGCTCCTTGGGAGGAGGACTCACCTGCTCATCACACGTGGTAGCGTCCGCTTCAACGCCTGTTTGACACTCGGGATGGCCGTCTACACCATCGACCTCATGGCTCAACTCCCAGAGGCTTATCAAGCCTTTGGCCCGTTGGTCGACATCCTTCCCTTGATTCCCGTCTTCTTCCTGTTGCTCGCCTTCGTTTGGCAAGCGTCCGTTGGTTTCCGTTGAATTGATTCAGCGACCGGAACGCAGGACCGCCCACACAAACGCAGGAATCGCCAGCATTCGGCGCCAGCGACTGGGCTCCTGAATTAAGCGATACAACCATTCGATCTGTAGGCGTCCCATCCAAAGGGGCGCCCTTTTCTTTGTGCCTGCCCAGACGTCAAAGCTGCCTCCGACCCCCATCCAAAGGCCATTGCAGCCGGGCTGAACCCGTTGAGACCAGATCTCCTGACGCGGCACACCCAACGCGACGAGAACGAGATCAGGGTCACAGCGTTGGAGCTCGCTTTCAATCTCTGACCATTCCGTCTCCGGGCGATAACCGTCGACACACACCACAAGCTTGAGTCCAGGGAAATGCTCCGGGAGCANCACCTGCAGCCGCTGCATCACCTCCGGCGAGGCCCCCACCAAAGCGACGCTCCATTGATGGGCAGCGGCATAACCCAGCAGATTCCAGGCCAGCTCGATGCCTGGGCTCCGCATCACGCGAACACCCTGGCGAGACAGTGCCCAGACGACACCAGCGCCGTCGGGAATGATCAACTCCGCAGTAGCAATGGCCTGCCCCAGATCCGTCTGGACCCGNGCGCTCATCGTCATCTCAGCATTGAGCGTGACGATGCGACCACCTCCACTGGCATGAAGCCCAACGGCCGCCACAGACACTTCCCGACAGGCATCCACAGGNACACCGAGAACCTCGAAACGACGGCGGTCATCCGGCGTTGTCTTGACTGATTCCATAACCGCGGGGCCGCGTTGGAGAATTTAGAGGCGGTGCGGACTTTGGACATGGTTGTTGCCCCAACGCACACGGCAACCCGTCTGGACGAACTGGATCAAGCCATCGACCGCGTGATTTTGAAGCGTCAAGATCCTGTCAGCGGGTTGTTGCCCGCCAGCACCGCCCACACAATCCATGGCAATTACGGCGATGCCTGGGTTCGGGATTGCGTGTATTCCATCCAATGCGTTTGGGGCTTGGCCGTGGCGCACCGTCGTCAAGACNGNGAACACAGCCCTCGGGCTTGGGAACTGGAGCAAAACGTGGTGAGCCTGATGCGCGGTCTGCTCCAGGCCATGTTGCGCCAGGCCGAAAAGGTGGAGCGCTTTAAACACAGTCTTGATCCTCTGGATGCACTGCATGCCAAATACGACAGCTCGCTCGGAACTCCAGTCGTCCCAGATGACGGCTGGGGGCATCTCCAGCTGGATGCAACCTCGCTGTTTCTGTTGCAGCTGGCTCAGCTCACTCGATCAGGGCTTCCTGTGGTCCGCAACAGGCATGAAACGGACTTCATCCAGAACCTGATTCATTACATCGCCCGGACCTATCGAACTCCCGATTACGGCATCTGGGAACGCGGGGACAAGGGGAACCATGGCTTGCCAGAACGGAACGCAAGCTCTATTGGAATGGCCAAGGCAGCCCTTGAGGCACTCGACGGTCTTGATCTCTACGGTCCCCATGGCGATGGATCCCAACGCCTGTTGATCCCCCAGGGCGCTCTGGTTCGGATGCGACGAGCCCTGCAGAACCTATTGCCGCGCGAATCAGCCAGCAAAGAAGCGGACAGCGCCTGTCTCTCGATCGTTGGCTACCCCGCTTGGAGTGTGGATGAAGCGGAACTGCGCCAGCGGACGACGCGGCGGATCCGTCGCGAACTCGCGGGCAGCTACGGCTACAAACGTTTTCTCAGGGATGGACACCAAAGCGCGATTGAAGACAGTTCTCGCTTGCACTACGAGCCAGAGGAACTGGCGGAGTTCGAACACATCGAATCGGAGTGGCCCCTCTTCATGGCCTATGAGCTGATCACAGCTTGTTTTGAAGAGCGCTGGGACGATGCCAAGGATTGGCTCANGCAACTCAAACCGCTGGCCATCGAGCGGGATGACCAGGCGCTTTATCCAGAGCTGTACTGGATTCCAAGCGACCGAGTCGATGCCGAACGGGCCTGCCCTGGAAGCCAGAAACGGATCGCCAATGACAATCTGCCGTTGCTGTGGACCCAAAGCCTGATCTGGCTCGGTGACATGCTCCTGGAGGGACTGATCCGTCCCGATGACCTCGATCCGTGCCGGCGGCGACAAGGGCAGAACGTTGGAACGCAAGCGGTTTTAATCGCAGTCGCCCCTAGCTCAGACGACGTCCGAGCTGAGCTTGAAGAGGCAGGGTTTCCCCTGGATGGCAACGAATCAGTNGCCACCNTGCACTCCCATGAGCTGGAGGAAAAACTGCGGCATATCGGCATGAATGCCCGGCTTGGTCTGGGTGGCGGGCCTGTGGAACGACTCGATACGGCTGAAGCCGCAAGGTTTTACAAGCAAGGCGACCAGGCCTACGCCGTCACACCAGCCGTGCTCGAGAACAGCAGCAGCTATCTGGCAGATGACCCGATGCAGTTCCTCGACACCGTGGTCGACGAGCTCCACCTGCTTCAGCGCCATTGGCGCGGTGAAGGCCTCCCGCTGCTACTTCTCCCGATCAGCGACGACTTACTGAACAAAAACCGGCAAGCCATCCTCACGTTGCTCAATGACTGCCGGAGCGGGAGCGTCAGTGGAGTCACCGTGAAGCTGGGAACCCTCGCCACATTGATGGAGCAGGGAGATTGGGTCACCTTGCCTCTCCCGCCTGAGGAAACACTCGCCNCCCCAGGGATCGAGCCTCACCCCGACCTCCTGCGAACCGTGACCGATCTGGGGGATCTCACCGCCGATCAGGAACAGGAGCTCGACGACACACCCGTTGAACTGTTGCGTCAACGCCTCTGGACCAGCAGTTCACTGGTGGAGCAAGCCGAGATCCTCGAACTGCTCCAGGGTCACCTGGGCTGTGAAGCGAGTCTGACGACTCCAGATGGCACTCCCGCCCGGCTGAGAACACTGCTGGAGGAGGTTTATGGCCGAGCNCTCCATTGCCAAGACTGGAATGTGGTGCGGCGTGCTGCCGGTGCCATGGGGATGGTGCATCCCCAGCTCGAGGACGCCCTCACCGATCTGTTGCTCCGCCAAACCCAGGTTGTTGTTGGCAGGAATTACACCAATGACTCCCGGTTGACCCAGCCATGCTCCAGCNAGACCATCGCAGATCTGATTCAAAGCACGAGTGGTCAGGATGCTCGTGAACACATGCTGGAGCAGGAGATCCTGCTGGCGCTGGATGGGATCAGCCGCCGTAAGCCAACGCTGCTGAAGGGCAGCCTGACCATGCAACTCGGCCANCTGCTGCTGCTGCTGACGTCCGAATTNGCCAGTGAGCAAACCCTCAGCCAGGACGAAGCCTTTGAAAAAGTCTGCTCGCTGTCACCGAATGCGCTGANACAGCGCCTCCGGCTGGTGCTCACCGATGTGGGCCAGGCCCGTGCGGCACTACAACGAGGCGAACAGCTCCATCTGAGCGGAACCGTTCAATGGACGGTTCCCGAACCCCTCCAAGAGCATCCGAACGGTGGCGACTGGCTGCAACAACGGATCCGAATGGGCGCCCTCCAAAAGGTGCCGAGGGATTTCTATCCCGGGATCTGGTCGTTGCTCCGCCACTGCCGCGGCCTGGTGATCGGCGACAAGCTGGAACGCCGCAACCGACTCAACAGCCGCGTTGTTCTTGAAAAAACCGCAGGAGAAGCCAATTTCGCCCGACAGGTTGAACATCTCCTCAGCCGCGTCCGTGCTCCGGAATATCGCCAACTCTGCTCGGAATGCTTGTTGTCGCTGATCGCCTTCGCCAACGCCAACCCAACGGTCATTTTTGAAGACGACCTTGTGCTGGATGTGGTGATCGGTCACGCCGTCCGTGTGGGCTGGCAACAAAGTCATCCCGAACTGGATGCCGCGGACTATCCGCAACACAAGACGACAGCCTGGNCACGGTTTTATGCGGCCTCACCGGCGGACTGTCGACGTTGGCAAATCGACGCGTTACGGCAGCTCGCCGCTGCAGAAGGTCTGGTGTAACTCAGATCGGAGTGACCAGTGGAGCACCGGAATCGGGGTGTTCGACCGCCTGCTCGATCAGATGCGCCAGCTTCAACGCCCTCGAGGCCTGGAGGCCGTCCACAGCGGGGGTCTCCAAGCCGCGCACACACTGGAGGAAATGCTCAAGCTCCGCATAAAGAGGCTCAATCGAGGTCGTGCTGACCTCTTCGATAAAGCCGTCGTTGCGATAAAGCAATTCGCCGTGGTCCGCGGAATACCACTCATGGGCTCGGCGGTGGATGTGAAGGTTGTGATTGAGAAAGTCCGTCTCCACAAGACTGGTGCGGCAATGCGCGCTGAGGCTGCGGATCTTTCGATGGCTCATCTTGCTGGCCGTCAGGCTGGCCACAACGCCATTCTCAAAACCAAGCGTGGCGTTGACGTAATCGATCGGGCCATCGGATGAGCGTCCACCCGCTGCAGCCAGTCGCACGACAGGAGCCTGCGCCAGCTCGAGAACNAGATCCAGGTCATGAATCATCAGATCAAGCACCACAGACACGTCGTTGGCGCGATCGGCGTGGGGACTATGGCGGCGAGCCTCCAGCACCACCACNTCCTCATTCGCCACCACTTTGATCAATTCACGGAATGCCGGATTGAAGCGCTCGATATGCCCCACCTGAAGCAAGCAGTTCGCTCGCTCTGCGGCATCGATTAAGGCGGAGGCTTCATCCTGGCTGGCCGCAATGGGCTTCTCGATCAACACATGCTTACCCGCCTCCAGGCAGGCCAGTCCCACTGGATGGTGGAGCAAGGTCGGAACGGCAATGCAGACGGCTTCCACCTCATCAAGCATCGTGCGGTAGTCCGCAAACCAACGGCATTCCAGCTGCTCCATCGCCAGCTTTCCTCTGTTTTCGTCGGGATCCGCGACCCCGACAAAATCAGCATCCCGAAGCAAGCTGAGAACTCTGGCGTGATGCCAGCCCATGTTGCCGATCCCGATCACACCGACCTTGACCGGCACCATGGAGGCGGGAGACATCAGCAATCCATGGCAATTGGNCCGATTATCGGTGATCAGTCCGTGTTCTCCGCGGCCGGGGGAAGAATCAGTCGAACCCGATCGATGCGGGGACCAGCCATGGACGTGATTTCGAACTGCAATCCCTGAAAGCGCAGAACTTCCCCGGGAGCAGGAATGTGCTGAAGACGTTCCAACAGGAAGCCCGCCAGGGTGTGATGGTCGTCCGCCTCGGGCAAACCCAAAGCGAGCTGACGATTCAACTCGAAGATTTCCAGATCACCTGTCACCAGCCAAGTCCCAAGCTGCCCTTCCTCTTGCTGGAGGTCCGGTTCTTGCAGGCTGTCTTGGAGCTCGTCGCCCACAATTTCACCGGTGAGGTCAGCGGCTGTCACCAGACCCTCTGTTCCACCGTGCTCATCAACCACCAGCAACAGCGGCTGGCCGTTGCGAATCAACGGCAAAAGCTCTGCGAGTGTTCGGGTCTCGAGAACACGAACCACCGGTTGTAGATAGGGCTCCAACGCTGTTTTGGCTTGAAGCTCGCCGCGGGCGATGGGTTCNGCAAGTTCACGCAGATCAAGAACACCGCGCACGTCATCGAGGGACTGCCCAATGACCGGGAAACGGGCATGGCGGGTGCTGTGAACCGCCTCCATCAACTCGGCGAAGACAACATCGACAGGAAGGGTGACCATTCCCGATCTCGGGATCATCACTTCGCGAACCTGGGTATCCCGGAGAGCAAAAACGCCTTCCAAAATGTTTCGTTCATCGGGGAACAAACCCGTCACACGACCGGAGTCGACCAGCGTTTCCAGCTCCCCGGCTGAAAGCGCTGGCAACAAAACATCCCACTGGGCCGTAAATCCGACCAAACGCAACGGCAAGGCAGCTAATGCTTCCAGCACTCCCAGCAACGGGGCCAAGGTGCGCATGGCCGCTTCCAGCAAAGGCGCCAGACGCAACGCTGCGGACTCCGGACGGTTCAACACCCACGCTTTCGGCAGTAAACCTGCCACCAACGTGGCGCTCAGCACCAAAACAATGAACAGAGCAAGGTCAAACCAAACGGCAGCTGGGCTGGGTCCACTCCACAGCTGCTGAGCCAATCCACGGCCAGCCCAACCAAGAGCAACCAACGACAACATCACACCGAGCTGGGTCAGGAGCAGCGCCCGGCGCAAACGACGTTGAAGACGCTGAACAGATACAGCCCCCGGCTGGTCCTCCTCAACCAACACCTCAACGCGACTGGGACGCAGCCGCAAGAGGGCAACCTCGCCAGCTGAAAAGAAAGCCGGCAATGCCAACAAGAGAGCTAGCAGGATCGGCCGCATCATCGAAGCAAAATGGGGGTCGCGGGGATCGAACCCGCCTTAGGCGAATTATGAGTTCGCTGCATTCACCAGATTGCTAGACCCCCCTCTAGAGAGAGAGCTACCACAAAGGCTGAACCGGGGAGGGCGCAGCGGTCACCGGATTTTGGAGTGGCAGGTCAGCTGTCTGGGTGACGAATGACTCAGCTTGCTGCATCTCGAACGCCAGGCTGGACGCAAATCCGTTCGGCAAATCCAGCGTTCGCATTGGCAGCGGCGGAGATTGCTCCTCCCAAAGAGCCCGAGTCGTAGTCCCGATCGCAGTGGCATCCCAAATCAAGGTCTGATCAGGGAAGCCGAAACCCATCACACGGTTGCCTTCGGCACCCGCCACAGCAATGCCCAAAAAATCAGTGATCTGGTGNACGACATCCACACCGCGGGCATAGGGAGCCGTCCAGCTGTAATTGACCCGTTCGGTGCGTTCCGCCGTGGTCTCAATCGGGACACAGGTCGTCAACGCCACCGGCTCCGCAGATTGGGATGCGGACGCATCTGGAGCTTCCAACGTGGTGGTGCAGACGATCGGGCCTGCCAATGCCGCGGTCGTGAACAGAGCNGGCATCAGAACTTGAGCCGAAAGCAAACGCAGCAGCACGACACGAGAACCTCTCCACGCAAACTAAGGAGTGAATTCGTTTGCGGCCAGTCCCATGCCACCACTGCCCGGATCGAGCGACGACCGGCGCCGCATCTTGCTCGAACGACTGTCCACCCAGGCCTATCGCCGCGGCCAGTTCACGCTGGCGTCAGGCCGTGAAAGCGAGCACTACGTCAATTGCAAACCCGTGAGCCTCAGTGGTTCAGGCCTGGCGTTGATCAGCGCTGGGATGTTGGAGCATGTCGAATCAGATGCCGTCGCCGTAGCAGGGTTAACCCTTGGCGCCGACCCCTTGGTGAGTGGAGTTGCGGTGCTCGCTGCCCAGCAAGATCGGCCCTTGGATGCTCTGATTGTTCGCAAACAAGCCAAAGGCCACGGCACAGGGGCTTGGTTAGAAGGCCCTCTCCCCACTCCAGGCACGGTGATCACCGTTCTTGAAGATGTCGTCACCACCGGAGGGTCGTCACTGAAAGCGGTGGATCAGCTCCGCAAAGCCGGCTATCGGGTCCAAAGGGTGGTCACAATTGTGGACCGTGAAGAAGGTGGGGCAGCCGCAATGGCCGCCGCCGATCTGGAGCTGATCAGCCTGTTCCGCCTCTCCGAGATTTCAGCCTTTGCCCAGGAGGTAACGGCATGAGCGAACTGTGGGATTCCGTATTTCCAACACTTCGGCTTCAGGGAGCCGGAGCCATTGCCTTTCTCCAGGGACAAACCAGCGCTGACGTTCAAGCCGCGGCTCCCGGTGATTTGATTCAAAGCTGCTGGCTCACAGCCACGGGGCGAGTGCAGGCGCTGCTNGAGATCCGCACCGATGCCGAAGGCGCCGATGTTCTCGTCCTGGCNGGNGATGCGAATGCAGTGGCCGCTGGTTTCGATCGGGTGATTTTTCCGGCAGATCGCGTCCGCCTCATGGAGATGCGGCAACAACGCCGCCAGCAAGATCTCAGCACCGCTGCCAGCGGTCACTGGGTGGATGGCCAGCCTTCAGAAGGCCACGATTTGGGCAGTTTGGAACGCAGCCGCATCGAACGCGGATGGCCTGGGANTGGCGAACTNCGTGGCGACACAAACCCCTTCGAACTTGGTCTNACCAGTTGGGTGAGTTTGACCAAAGGCTGCTATCTCGGGCAGGAAACGATGGCCAAACTCGCGAGCCGCGATGGCGTGAAGCAGCAGCTGCGCTTCTGGGAATGCTCTGAGGCGGTGGCCATTGATGCGCGCCTCAGCCACAGCGATGCGCGAGCAGGAGTCGTGACGTCAGTCATGCATGACAGCCAACATCAACGCTGGATTGGCTTGGCCTTAATCCGTCGCCACCTTCTTGATCTCACCAACCTCAGCGGCCCTGAAGGACAGGCACTATCGATCAGTCGACCGAGCGGTGTGGAAGATCCTCCCCAGAGCTAACGCCATCGACCGCGGATGTTGCATCCGCTGAAAGCAACCAGTCCGCAACGGCCCAAGTCGCCAGACAGTCGTCGCGGTTGTAGCGGAAGATCCAACGCAGGGCATGAGTGCTCCCGCGACGCGCGAAGCCACGTCCCTGCCACTGACGCCACCACAACAGGGCCCGGGCCCCATCCACCCCCGGCTGACTCCAATGAAATCCTCTCCAAGCGGCGACGGCCTTGAGCCCATAACTGCTCAAAGGCAGCCGCCAATGACGCCGAATCCGAGCATGAACATCGATCAACCGTGTCTTGAGGGCCTGCAGCTCGCGATCGGATGCCCCCTGACGTTGGGCCAGACGGCGTAAAGCCAACGTTTCTGTTTCGCCGTAATGAAGAACGGGCCATTGCCCATAACGCTTCAGCAACCGCTGAAGGCGAAGCCANCTGCGTTGTTCCCCATGCTCAGCCAGCGCCAGAAGCGGGTGGTATTTCGCAGAGGCCAAATCCCAACAGCCATTGCTCTGGCGTGGCAAACACAGAAATCCATGNAGGAAGTCATGGCGTGCATCNGGATCGGATTCGATGTCATAGAGGAGNACTCCTGGTGCATCNGCCAACTCCGGCAGTGCCGCCGAACGGTCCAGCCGATCCGTCCGCCCATCACGTTGGGCTGAGGCCTGAGCCACCAAGGCATAGGCAGCCTCACCGTGCTGCTCACCAAAGCGGTTCATCCGCTCCGCGAGGCGCTCAGGATCCGCGGAGGCNAGATCCTGCATCCCGTCGATCCCCAGCTGCTGGAGCATGTCTCGGCGTTTAGCGCCAATACCGCTGACCTCGCTCAGATGCCCTTCGGCCACTGCAACGGCNTTNCAAGNACCACGCCAACTACACAACGTGCACTTACGCCGGTCNGCGGCCAGCGGTGGGGGGCTCTCGCGACCTAAATCAGCAGAGAGTTTCTTCAGGCTGTCGGACAACTGACGACGCAATCCTGCGGAGAAACCCACCCGGTCACGCTCAAGCCGGCGACCACCACCACCCACCACGAGCATGTCCGGGACTGGAGCCTGCTGTTCCTGCTCGAGTAGATGGGCAATCAAGGCAAGCGGCAACTGGTGTTCGCGGGTCAAACGTCGCCCCTGCCGCGCCAGAACAGGCTGGTAAGCGAAGGCCCCCCAGCGGCTGTGTCCCTTGACGCGTCGCAGCAGGGGAGGGTGTGCTTCAAGCCGATCCCCATCCGGGCCCTCCCCTTTGAGGCGCAGGCCAACCACACCTTCGGCACCGGCGGAACAGGCAGCCCGACCACGGCCAGGGCGCTGAGGCAGTAATGCCACAAAACAGCGCTGCTGATCGTCGAGCTGCAAATTGCGATGGGCCGTCCAGCGGCGCTCAGCTGGATCACCNTGCCGATCCAGCCAGGCCCGTCGACGACAACGCAACCAACTGCGCAACAGGCGGTCGGTGAGCACGTTGGCGGCAGGCGTGGTGGCACCCATGCAGGGACCTTACGGCGCTCAACTGCTAGATCCAATGAACTGCAAGGTCATCCATGTCTTCGGCCCCCTTGCCCCTTCGAGCCGCACCGATCAAGTTCGGAACCGATGGCTGGCGTGGCGTCCTCGGTGTCGACATCACGGTCGAACGACTCTTNCCNGTAGCAGCTGCGGCGGCCCAGGAACTCGCCCATCGCGCCCCAGCCNACTTGGACAGCCGAACCGTGGTGATCGGCTATGACCGCCGTTTCCTCGCACCGGAACTCGCCGAAGCGATCGCNGCAGCCGTGCATGGCTGCGAATTGGAACCATTGCTCACCAGCTCTGCAGTCCCAACGCCCGCCTGCAGCTGGGCGGTGGTGGAACACAAGGCGCTCGGGGCCCTGGTCATTACCGCCAGCCATAACCCTCCCGAGTGGCTCGGCCTCAAGATCAAGGGTCCCTTTGGCGGTTCGGTCGAAGGCGACTTCACAGCCGCAGTCGAACGACGACTCGCCGCCGGAGGCATCACAGCTCCGATTCAAAAGCCCGTCCCCCGCTTCGATGGGCGGGGTGAACACCTCGCCGGGCTGCGCTCCAAAATGCAACTCGATCGACTTGTGGCGGGCTTGCGCGCCATGAATCTGAAGCTATTTGTCGATCCGATGCATGGGTCGGCTGCGGGATGCGTCTCCGAGCTCCTCGGCCCTGATGCCGCTGATTGGGTGGAGGAAATCCGCAGCGAGCGCAATCCCCTCTTCGGCGGAAATCCACCGGAACCTCTGGCGCCCTATCTCAGCGAGTTGATTGCAGCCGTCCAAGCGTCCACTGCCGCGGGTATTCCCGCCGTTGGCCTCGTTTTTGATGGCGATGGCGATCGAATCGCCGCCGTGGACGAAACCGGACGGTTTTGCAGCACTCAACTNTTAATGCCGCTGCTGATCGATCACCTCGCCCGCGCTCGCCAGTTGCCCGGGTCTGTGGTGAAAACGGTGAGCGGCTCAGATCTCATGCGCCTGGTGGCCGAAGGCCAAGGCCGCGAGGTTCTCGAACTCGCGGTGGGTTTCAAATACATCGCCTCAGAAATGCTGGCGGGCGATGTGCTGATTGGGGGTGAAGAATCCGGGGGCGTCGGATTTGGGATGCATCTCCCCGAACGGGATGCCCTGTTCGCCGCCATGCTGATTCTTGAGGCGCTCGTGGAGGGAGGGCTCCCTNTGGGTGCGCGGATCAATGCGTTGCAGCAANGCCATGGTGGCAGCAGTCATTACGACCGTTTGGACCTCCGNTTACCCGACATGGATGCCAGNCGACGGCTGGAGTCCTTGCTGGCGGCCACCACACCCAAGGAGATCGCGGGCGTGCCAGTCCAAGACGTGATCACCACCGACGGGATCAAGCTGCGAATGGGTCCCAGCCACTGGCTGATGCTCCGCTTCTCCGGCACAGAACCCTTGCTAAGGCTCTATTGCGAAGCCCCCGATGCGGAACGGGTGCATGCTGTTCTGAGCTGGGCACAACGCTTCGCAGAAGCAGCATGAACAAACAGCGGGTGCTNGTGATCGCCAGCGGTAACCAAGGCAAAATCCGGGAATTTCAAGGGTTACTCAGCCATCTCCACCTTGATGTCCGCCCTCAGCCAGCTGATGTGGACGTCGAAGAGACCGGCACCACCTTCGCGGCGAACGCTCGGCTCAAGGCCTTGGCGGTCGCGACATCAACAGGGGAATGGGCCCTGGCTGACGACTCAGGGCTCAGCATCGACGGACTCGATGGAGCACCCGGGGTTCATTCCGCGCGGTATGCCCCCACAGACCCAGAGCGCATTGAAAAGGTGCTGCTTGCCCTCGACGGCAATCCAAAGCGAAGCGCTCACTTCAGTGCAGCACTTTGCGTCGCCGCACCGGATGGAACTGTGCTTCTGGAAGTGGAAGGCCGCTGTGAAGGGCGAATCACGGAGGCCCCACGGGGAGATCAGGGCTTTGGCTATGACCCCATCTTNGAAGTTGGNGACACTGGACGAACCTTCGCAGAAATGGCTTTAGTCGAAAAAAAAAGCCATGGCCACCGAGGGAGAGCCTTCAGCCTGCTGGAACCGCAACTTGAGCAGTTACTGAGCTCCGCTTGACAACAGGACGTGTCCTGTNCTTGCAGNAAAAAACTTGTCCTGTACGGTGAAACTTGCCGCTGACGAGGTCGATGGCCATCGCCATGACCACGGGTTACAGCGCGCAGACCGAAGGCGCACTGCTCTGCATTGAAGCCGCTTCGGACTGGGCCTTGACTTGTGTTGAACAACTGGCTGCCCAAAGCAGCTATGTCCTGATTGATTACGGGGCTGCCGATGGCGGCACCGCCGTTGGTCTATGGAGCTCAGTGCTGGACCGGTTGCATGAACTCCAGCCTTCGGCCCATCTGACGCTGATTGGCAACGACCTCCCAAGNAACGACAACGTCGCCCTTGCCGAGAACGTCGCCAAACAAATTCCACGGCCGCCGAAGCCCACGGTGCTGGTGAGTTGTCGCAGTTTTTACGAGCCCTCCGTGGCTCCTGAAACGATCAGCTTTGGGTTTTCNGCCACAGCCATGCACTGGCTGAGCGAATCTCCTGGCCCACTGGACAATCACACCCATGTGCTGGCCTCCAACGACGCTGACGCGTTGAAGCGCTTCACGGCTCAGGCCATGAAGGACTGGACCCACATTCTCGAGTTACGGAGCCGTGAACTCCAAGTGGGTGGACGCCTCCTGACCGTGAACCTGTCACGGGATGAACAGGGCCGTTATCTGGGTCATAACGGAGGCGAAACACGCAACGTCCACGACCAATTGCATCAGATCTGGCGTGAGCTGGCCGATGAAGGCGTCATTACAGAAGACGTGTACCGCAGCGGTACGGTCCTCAACTTCTACAAGTCGCCGGAGGAGTTCATGGCCCCTCTCAAGGACAGCAATTCCGCTCCTTACCGCAATGGTCTGCGCCTTGTTGATGAGCGCACCGTCTATGTGAAGTGCCCGTACCGACGCCGCTGGAATGACGATGGCGATACAGCAGCATTTGCCGCGGGATTGATGGCGACAATCCGTAGCTGGAGTCGACACAGCTTTGCCTCCGTTGCTGGCGATGCCATCGCCGATCAGGTGTATGCCCGACTGCAACAACGCATCGCCGATGCCCCGAGCGAGTGGAGCCTCGACTACGTGGAACATCACCAGATGATGGAGCGAGTGGCCTGATGACTGGCAGCACCAAGTCCACTCCGACGGTGTCGGTACTGGCTGAGCACGTCTCCGAGCANCTCTCGGTGTTCGTCGTCGCCGAAGACACCGATGCNAAACGACCGGCCAANGGCGGCCTGCGTCTGCTCAATTACCCGAGCGATGAAGCCTGCATCGCCGACGGCGAACGACTCGCCGGGTTGATGACCCACAAGCANGATCTCTACGGCACCGGTTTTGCCGGCGGCAAGATCGTGGCCCGAGCGTCTGAACCAGCGGCGGTGAAAGAGGAGCTGATCAGCGTGACCGCCAAGCTGCTGGAGTCGCTGGATGGCTCGATGATCACCGGTTGTGATCTCAACACCAGCCTGGAAGACATGGAGCAGCTGATGTCGCTGACTCCCCACGTGCTGGCGGCCGTCGGGAGCCCTGTGGACGCGAGTGCTGCCACCGCCCACGGGACCCTGGGCGCCGTCGAAGCTGTGCTGGGAAAGGATCTCAGTGAGGCCGAACCTGGACGTGCCCTCGTGCATGGCTGTGGTGCCGTCGGTGGCACCGTCGCCCGCACGCTTGTGGACAACGGCTGGACGGTGTTCACNGTTGATTTGAGCCGGGAACGCGCCACATTTCCAGGTGCGACACCGTTACCCCAGGCCTGTCCCTGGTGGGAATTGAACTTGGATCTGGTCTTGCCCTGCTCGATCTCCGGATTGATCACGGCGGAGATGGCCGATGAATTGCAAACCAAAGCCGTGGTGCCAGCAGCCAATGCACCCTTCCAGAAGGCTCCCCTGGCGGATGAACTCCGCAATCGCGGCATCCCCGTCCTGCCGGATCCATTGGTGAATGCCGGCGCAGTGATTGCCGACTCGATCGAGCGCTTCTCCCCAGATGCNTGGAAAGACGCCGGTGCAGAAGATGTGTATGCCTTCGTTCGCAGCGAAGTGCGCCAACGGGCAACGGAATACCTGAACCAACGGGATCAGGGCATGTCCGTGGGAGAGGCCCTGACGGAAGTGGCCGCCGACACAGGCAATGAACCGATCGGCCTCAGCTTCGGAGACAGCGAATGACCGCAACTGGAACCGTGCCGCAACAGGCGGCCGTCGTAATCATTGGAGGGGGGATGGCAGGGCTCAGCTGCGCCGCCTCCCTCGCCCGACGCGGCATTCGAGATGTCGTGCTTCTGGAAGCCAAGACCTTGGCCCATGCCAAGGCCAGCAGTTTCGGAGAAACACGGATGTTCCGTGAGATGTACTCCGACCCTGTGCTCTGCCGCCTAGCCCAAGAGGCCAATCGGTTATGGAGGGAAGAGGAAATCCACGCTGGCGCCAAGCTGCGCGACACCCACGGCTTGCTCTTCTACGGAGAGAGCTGGGATGAAGAGACCATCGAAGGATCGATCCCTGGTGCTCGCCGAGTCATGGACGAGCAAGGGATTCCCTATGAAGCCCTCAATGCAAGCGAGATCTCAGCACGGTTCCCCCTGAAGCCCAAGGCCGATTTCACTGGCCTGTTTGAACCCACCGCTGGCGCCGTCCGCAGTGACAAGGTGATCGCCCATTGGGTCAAAACCGCCAGGGAAGCCGGGCATCAACTGATCGAGCACTGCCCAGTGACCAGCATCGATGCCGATGGTGGCGGTGTGGCCTTGGAAGGGGGGAATCACATCAGTGCAGGGCAAGTGGTAGTGGCCTGCGGAATCTGGAGCCAACTGCTGCTGGCACCCCTTGGCCTCGCGCCGAAGCTCGAGGTTTGGCCGATGCTCTGGGCCCACTACACCGTGGATGCTGATCTTGCACCCCGCTATCCGCAGTGGTTCTGCTTCCAGCAGGAACGCGGCGATGACGGAGGCTTGTACTACGGATTCCCAGTGCTGAGCACCACCGCTGACGGCCGCCCCCGCATCAAAGCTGGAATCGACTGGGCACCCAAAGAGCTACGCGTTGCTGAGCCCAATGCAATGACGACAGAGCCACCCGCTCGCTTGTTGGAGCTGCTGGACACCTTTCTGTTCAACGAGCTCGACGGCGTTCAAGAACGCGTGGAGACGGTGATGAGTCCTTACTCCATGGCCAGCGATGTGAACTTCGTGCTGGATCGTCTCAGCCCGAAGCTGAGTGTGTTTGCCGGAGGATCCGGCCAAGCCTTCAAGTTCGCACCACTAATCGGAGATTCCTTGGCCCGACTGGCCAGCGAAGAACAACCCGCCGTCGATCTCTCCTGCTGGAGCCACACCCGAGCCGCCGTACGCGCCTGACGCCATGTCTGACACTCCATCCAGCCAACGCCCCTGGTGGCGTCAACCACCCCTTTGGGTGGGGGGCACACCGCTGCTGATCTTTCTGTTGGTGTCTGCCATCGATCTAGCGCTTGCCAAAGCGTTCACCGATCAAGGCAAAGCACTGATCAGCGACGCCCTTGGCGGGCTCTGGCAGTGGATGGTGGTGGCTGTGTTCTTAGTCGCCATCGGCCTTGCGATCAGCCCGATCGGAAAGCTCCGACTGGGTGGAGAAGAGGCAAAACCATCACTGAAGTTCTTTGACTGGTGCGCCGTCCTGATCTGCACGCTGCTGGCTGGCGGTGGTGTCTTTTGGTCTGCCGCTGAACCGCTGTATCACTTCCAGAATCCATCGCCGGTCTTCTCAGGCGTGGAGGGCGGCACAGCTGCGGCAGTGGATCCTGCCTTAGCTGTGAGTTTTCTCCACTGGGGCTTTCTGGCTTGGGCCTTGGTCGCCACCACAACGACCATCACCTTTTCAATCCTTGAACGTCGCGGAGAACCTCTGCGGCCCCGGAGTTTGTTGGTGAACCTTGTGCCCAGAGGCTGGGTGGATGGGCCGGTCGGTGATCTCGCAGATGGCCTGTCTGTGGTGGCAGCAATTGCCGGCACCGTTGGTCCACTGGGATTCCTCTCACTGCAACTCAGCAACGCCGCCGGTCAACTGCCTTGGTTGAGTGACAGTGCTGGACTGCAATCGCTTGTGGTGGTGCTGCTCACCGCCGTCTTCGCCAGCTCAACGGTGAGTGGCATTCAAAAAGGAATCAAATGGCTCTCCGAGCTCAATGTGTGGCTCACCTTGGCCATGGCCGCCGGATTTCTGTTGCTTGGTCCAGGCCTTTGGCTGATTCAACACTTCTTCAGTGGATTCCTCACCTATCTGATCCATCTGCCTCAGATGGCTGTTGCTCCGAATGAAAAACCAGCTGACTGGATCAACGGTTGGACGGTGTTCTATTGGGGCTGGTTTCTGGGCTACGCCCCATTGATGGGTCTCTTCACCGCAGGGGTCAGCCGAGGGCGCACCATTCGGGAGCTCGTTCTCGCCGTCGCCATTCTTTGCCCGCTCGTAACCAACCTCTGGTTCACCTTGCTAGGCGGCACCGGCATGAACCTCGAACTCAACGGCGCCGGCATCACTGAAGCCCTGGCTCAGAACGGTGCAGCAGCCGCCTTACTCGCGATTCTCAGCCAACTGCCCATGGCCGGGCTGCTGATTCCCATCGGTCTGCTGCTTGTGGTGCTGTTCATGTGCACCAGCGCCGACTCAATGAGTTACGCCGCAGCCATGGTGGTGAGCGGCCGCAACGAGCCCCCTGCTCTGCTGCGCCTGTTCTGGGCCTTGATGATCGGCAGCCTCACTTTGGTGCTGCTACGCATCGGCTCGGGCCTGGGGGACAGCACCTCCATCGATGCCCTGCAGGCCTTCATCGTGATCACCGCGGTGCCGGTCACCCCCTTGGTGCTGGCCACCCTCTGGAGCG
The DNA here is from genome assembly GCA_002690325.1 of Synechococcus sp. ARS1019. Classification (GTDB taxonomy): domain Bacteria; phylum Cyanobacteriota; class Cyanobacteriia; order PCC-6307; family Cyanobiaceae; genus Parasynechococcus. The sequence continues at coordinate 155 of NZED01000006.1, read as the reverse complement.
CGCCACGGTTGGCCTGGAGGGAAGCCAAGCGAGAAGGACTCAGCTAATCAGCTGATGGGTGCCCAGCTCCCGTGCAGGCCATGGGGAACGGCCAACGGCAGCTCAAGCACCGCCACCTCCGACAGATCACGGGCGTTGAGGATCACCAGATCGGA
>NZED01000005.1 GCA_002690325.1 Synechococcus sp. ARS1019 | reverse complement strand
AACTGACACGCCCAATGTCGTCGATTATCTCAACGGTGCAACCAATGTTATTTTTACAGAAGGAGTCTCTCTTGCAAACGGCAGTGCAACAATTCCAAAAGGGGTAAGTAGCTTTACCGCTTCTGTGCCTGTTATTGATGACACCCTCCCAGAAGATACAGAGACTGCCATTCTAAAAATTGGAAATCTTGAAGGCGTCGGTCAAATCTTTGACAACGACACGGTTAATCCTGCAGTAGAAGCACTCTCAATTAAGGCGACCTCTGTTCAAGAAGGTGATGGTAGAAATTTGGTCTATACCGTTTTACTCAATCGAACCACCACAGCTAATACTAATCTCGCTTTTTCAGTCGATGGTGATGCCATCGGTGCTGCCACCGATACACCCAATCAGGTGGATTACCTCAATGGAGCGAACGTCACTCTGAGCAACAGTGTGGTCAACAATGGCAATGGCACCGTCACGATTCCGACCGGCGTCAGCAGTTTTACCGCGACCGTACAGGTTATTGACGACACACTCGTCGAAAGTACAGAAGAAGCCATCCTCAAAATCGGCACGCTTGAGGGAGTTGGACAAATCTTCGACAACGATTCCAAACCTCTCGATCTGTCCGTTGTCTCGGTTTATGCCGATGCCGTTAAAGAAGGAGATGGACGCAATCTCACTTACACCGTTCAACTCAACCGCCAAACAACCGAATCCAGCAATTTCTCCTTTTCCGTCAGCGGTGATGCCATTGGCGCCACTGCTGACAAACCGAATGAGGTGGATTACCTCACGGGTACAAGCAACGTCACGCTCAGCAATGGGGCAACCAGCAACGGCAGCGGCAGCGGCAGCGGCACCATCACGATCCCAGCTGGGGTGATCAGCTTCACCGCCTCGGTCCCTGTTATTGACGACACTCTTGTGGAAGACACAGAAACCGCCGTCCTCTCGATCGGCAACTTGCAGGGCACCGGTCAAATCTTTGATAACGACACTGGAGCTGAACCAGTCAGTATCACGGCAAGCTCAGTCACGGAAGGCGATGGCCAAAACCTGACCTACACCGTGGCATTGGGCCAAGCGACCACGCAAGCAACAGAGATTTCTTTCTCAGTCGCCGGCGATGCCATCGGAGCAGAAGCCGACACGCCGAATGAAGTCGACTATCTCAACGGATCAGCCAACGTCACGCTTAGCGATGGTGTCACCAACAATGGCAATGGCACCGTCACCGTCCCCAAAGGGATCACAAGCTTTACAGCTTCCGTTCCTGTGATTGACGACACCCTCCCAGAAGACACAGAAAAAGCCATCCTCAAGATCGGAAAACTGGAAGGCATCGGGCAGATTTTTGATAACGACCAAACTATTGATCCGATCGCAAGCGACACAGTCCCGCAAATCAAGCTCATCCAAACCAATGCGGTTTTAGAAGGAGATGGCAACGATCTAGTCTACAAAGTCAAACTCGATCAAAAGCCAGAGAAAAAACTGAAGTTCGCTTTCAACATTGGTGGCGATGCCACATTCGACCTGGATTACGAAACAGGTAAGAACGTCACACTGACCAACGGAGTGAAAAATAAAAAACCAGGTTCGATCACCATCCCAGCCGGGGTTAAATCATTCAAGGCAAAGGTTCCCGTCATCGATGACAACTTGATCGAAGAAACAGAAACAGCCTCGATTCATTTTGGCAGGGTGAGTGGTATCGGTCAAATCTTTGATAACGACAGCCTGAAACAAGAGCCAGATCAACCACAACAGGGAACAAATCCCAACCCTGAAAATCAAGGTGATTCAGGCAAAAACGCCAGCCTTGCACTCACCAACAACGGCAATGGCCTTGAAGTTAAAGGCGCNAAAGGCAGCAACGCCTGGGTGGAACTCAAGGTGAGCTCCGCCAACGACATCATGCAGAACAATTTGGTGGTTGTGAACCGCAATGGTGATGGTCTTGGCACCCTTGGTTCCACACCCAAACCGCTTCAAAACCTGGGAAGCAGCTTCCGCGGCACGAAGCACCTCCTGCTCAAGGCCGGAGATGAGATCTACTTCCGTCAAGCCAGTGATAACGAAGCCATCAATGAGTTCCCGTTGTTTGAGCTCGACAAACTGGGTAGCAAGGGATTCCAACTCAGGCTGGAAGATAATCGCCCAGATGGTGGTAAAGACTTCAACGATCTAATCGTCAACATTCAAACGATCCAACAACCAAAGGATCAAGATCTCGTGGAGATGGCGAGCATCCAACGGCGCACCCACGATGGTTTGTTCGACTTATCCGACCTCAACAAACAAACAACACTCACGCTCAAAACGCTCAACAACACCGGTGGAGATGTCTTGATCGGCCTGGTTCCCGTCACCGGTTCCCAAGGAGCTGGCTTCACTGTTGATGGCAAAGACCCACGGGATGGCCGTNNCTTCGACAAAGCCGTACGTGACAGCTTGATTAATCCNGAGGNCGGAGCCAGCCAAACCAAAGGCAAAACGATCACAGAGCGTTGGTCGCTGAACTCNNGTGATGCAGGCCTCTATGCCCCTGTGCTCATCACAGAAGACGATCAAGTGATGACCTTCGGCCGTCGCTTCGGCAGCACCAGCGACCAACGGCTGAAAGTGCTGGGTGAAAACGTCGTTGGATTTGAGCTCAGTGCCCAAAACAATGGGCCTGATCAGGAATGGCACTACGACGACGTGATCGTGGAGGCCTCATTGGGTTGATCGCCAAGAGCCATCTCCCCAAGGCGTAAGATGGCTGATCGCACCGAACCATCGTCGAGTCGTAGGGTCCCATGCCAAAGCGTGTACAAGTCGTTCTGAATGAGGACGTCCTCAGCCTCGGCAAGGACGGCGATCTGGTTGAAGTCGCTCCGGGATATGCCCGTAACTTCCTTCTGCCCTTCGGTAAGGCGGTGCCTCTAACCCCTGCTGTGATGAAGCAGGTTGAGCACCGTCGCGCCAAAGAAGCAGAGCGTCAGGCTGCTCTCAAGCAAGCTGCTCTCGATTTCCAGACCGCGCTNAGCACCATNGGCCGCTTCACCGTGAAGAAGCAAACCGGTGAAGACAACGTCTTGTTCGGCACGGTGACCAACGGNGACGTCGCAGAAGCGATCGAGCAAGCCACCAAGAAAGAAATCGACCGTCGCGACATCCTGGTTCCCGAAATTCACCGCACCGGTAAGTACGCCGTTCAGGTGAAGCTNCACAGCGAAGTCACCGCTGAGATCAACCTCGAAGTCGTCAGCTACTGATTTCTGGTGCTGCGTGCGGGGCTCAACACCCCGCCTGATAGCCCCACACCTTTCACGCTTAGCCTGACGCGATGGTGAGTGCCTCTCTATCGGACAACAGCGGAGACTCTGCTGAAGGGAGGCGCCAAGGATTTAAACCAGGGGTTCGCAACGACGAGCCCAATTTTGAGGCACTTCCAGATTCCGTTCCCCCTCAGAACGTTGAAGCGGAAGAAGCTGTTCTTGGCGGCATTTTGCTGGATCCCGACGCGATCGGGCGTGTCGCCGATGTGCTGCAACCGGAGGCGTTTTACCTCAATGCACACCGGGAGATCTTCCGCACCGCGGTGATGCTTCACGGCCAGGGCAAGCCCACCGATCTCACGGCGATGACGGCCTGGCTGGCCGACACGGGNTCCCTCGAGAAAGTTGGCGGCAGCAGCCGTTTGATCGAANTGGTGGAACGGGTGAGTTCCACGGCNTCGATCGAACAGGTCGCCCGCCTGGTGATGGACAAGTTCCTGNGGCGACAGCTGATCCGCTCAGGCAATGAAGTGATCAAGCTGGGATTCGACCAAAGCCTGCCGATGGAGCAGGTGCTGGACCAGGCGGAGCAAACGATTTTTGCGATCAGCCAGGAGAAACCCTCCAAAGGTTTAACTCCCACCGCCGAAATCCTCACCAGCACCTTTGAAGAAATCGAGAGCCGTTCGCTCGGCACCTCGGTGGCGGGTATTCCGGTGAACTTCTACGACCTGGATGCCATGACCCAGGGCCTGCAACGCAGTGACCTGATCATCGTGGCCGGCCGGCCGGCCATGGGCAAAACCTCGATCGTGCTCAACCTGGCCAAAAACGTGGCCCAACTCCACGACTTGCCCGTTTGCGTGTTCAGTCTGGAGATGAGCAAAGAGCAGCTGACGTATCGNTTGCTCTCCATGGAAGTTGGCATNGAAGCGGGCCGATTACGCACCGGACGGCTGCAACAGGAGGAGTGGCCACTGCTGGGGCAGGGCATCAACACCCTTGGCCAACTGCCGATCTTCATCGATGACAAACCCAACTCCGGCGTGTTGGAGATGCGCTCTCTCTGCCGCCGGNTGATGGCCGAACAAGGCAAAGAACTGGGCCTAGTGGTGATCGACTACCTGCAGTTGATGGAAGGCTCCAGCCCAGACAACCGCGTCCAGGAACTCTCNCGAATCACCCGTGGCCTGAAGGGCATGGCCCGGGAACTCAATGTTCCCGTCATCGCCCTCTCACAGCTCAGCCGTGGCGTTGAATCACGCACCAACAAGCGGCCCATGCTCAGCGATCTGCGGGAATCAGGCTCGATCGAGCAAGACGCCGACCTGGTGCTGATGATCTATCGCGACGAGTACTACAACCCAGAAACGCCCGACCGTGGCATCACAGAAGTGATCCTNACCAAGCACCGCAACGGCCCCGTCGGCACTGTGAAGCTGCTGTTCGAGCCGCAGTTCACCCGGTTCAGGAATCTGGCGGCCTAAACAAGATCGAGACGCGCNGACTGAACCGGAATCGNGTNCAGGATGTTCANCACGACCAGGGGGGCGGGGAGATGGTCCGAAAAGGACATTTGCTCTGATCTCACGCCATTGGGTGGTCCGAAAANGACATACGTCAGNGAANAAGGCCATGNAGCGCTCAGGGAGCTCTCAGACTTTCTTCAGAGGGTGCGAATGAAAGATNGGAAGCCAAGTTGTGTGCTTCAGCGAACACTGCCAAGAGGGCGTAGCGCGTCGTAACAGCAGCAGCCTCAAGCACCCAAGGCATGACAGATCCAGCAGGCAACGAAAACGATCGAGTCGCCTTGTTGCGACCAATCACAACATCAAGGATGTTGATTGGCTGCAGAGTCTGGATGAAGGGTGATCCAATTCAAGAAATATCGCAACAATTAAATCANAATAGACAGGCAGGCAAAGCGACACGCGAGCTGCACATTGTTAGCTCANGGAAGNAATNGTGAAGAATGGATGAACAGTGAACTATTTGCANCAACGAATCAGNAGTGGGCCCATCAGCTTCTTCCAAACTNAACACCGAAGCCTGCAGAACGGCTAGAGCTCCCATCAGAGGGAAGAGACCTCGGTACGGATCGAGCGTTTTCTNCAAAACCTGTACGAATGGGCTCTTCGCGGTTGCTTGCTTTGGCCGAACGCTGAAATAATGAGAATTCGCTGAGAACTCTCTTCAGCAGCACGACCTTGGTGCCACGACTCGCAAGTCGAGTGCGCCACCCTCGACTCACGGCAGCTCGCCAGCGCTAGGACGAGCTAAATCAATGGATTCCAGCAAACGGCTTCTCAAAGACACCTACAGAGACTGGACCCTTTGGCTGCAGTCCGTTGCGTTCAATGGCCAGCTCGCTGACGCTATCCAACAAGCCTTCAAGCTTGAACAAAACAGCCATCAGCTCATCAGCCTGATTGAACGCCTGGCAGAAGGTCAGCTAGCTGATATTCCTCCCATTGAACTCCTTCCCAGCAAAGCGATGCCGGGANTCATGGGTGCCTATGCAATATCAACAAAAACAATTTATCTCAACAACGACTGGCTTAGTAGNACATCAAAAGATGAGTTACACGCCGTCCTCACAGAAGAGTTTGGCCATCATCTTGACCAACTCATTTCAAAAGGCGACACACATGGAGACGAAGGCAAAGTCTTCGCGAATCGACTCCTAAGCAATAACAAACAACATCAGNATCACAACTGGCAAGCCANACGTCATGATGACTCAAGGCACATACTGATCGATAACAAATGGATTCGTGTTGAAGCAGCCGTTTTAGGACCAACAGCTGGAAGCAACTTCATTACCGGCACCAATAAAAGCGACACGATTACCGATGATGACAACAATCGCACCATTCATGGCGGCGGGGGTGCAGATACGATTGATGGCAAAGGAGGCGCAGATAAAATCCTCGGCCAGCTTGGAAAAGATATTATTTATGGTGGTTTAGGCAATGACAGTATTTACGGTCAGGATGGCGCTGACCAAATTTGGGGAGACGATCCAAATGACACTGTCAATGGCGGTAATGACACCATTGAGGGAAATCAAGGTAAAGACACAATCAAAGGTGGCGCGGGCAACGATTCGATCTCAGGAGGGGATGCATCATCCAATCAAATGTATGGGGGCAATGGAAATGATCTAATCCAATCATTTGGATTTAACAGCAGCGCAAGCGATGACAACTCGAAAGACACAATTTACGGAGAAGAAGGAACCGATACACTCAAAGGCGGCAATGGTAGAGACAAGATTTATGGAGGAGACGACAATGATTTCCTTCAGGGCAATGGCAATTGGGACTCTCTTTACGGCGGAGAGGGAAATGACACGATCAACGGAAATCGAGGTGCTGATTGGATCTGGGGAGACGAAGGAGACGATATTCTTCGCGGCTTTAGTTCCAGCTCAGGAACAGACAATGGCAGCAACAGAATCGAAGGAGGCAGCGGAAATGACACCATTACAGGGGCCAACAAAAGAGACAGTCTTCATGGTGGATCTGGAAATGATTCACTTCGTGGCCAGGCTCATGCTGACAAACTATTCGGCAACGGGGGTGACGACATCCTCCATGGAGGAAAATCATACGATCACCTCTTTGGTGGCACAGGCGCAGATATCTACCACTTCAAAGAACCACATAAAGCACATGTCCACAAAGATGCGATTCATCAGCGCCATGGACATTCAGTTCTCTACACCTCGCAAAGCCTTATCTCATCGAACACACTCCAATCAGGAGGCTCACTAACATTTAACAACGGAGTCGATATTGCTATTTACGACGTCGGAGCCGCCACTAATAAGTTCTGGGGACGCAACAGAAATGGAGCCGGTGCAGGAATCTTTCTTCCGGGCGCCAGCACCTTAGAGTTACTCAATGCTGGCGACAGTACCAACAATTTAACCCCATTTGGGAATTACATCGTTCGCGGGAGCTGGGCACCGAGCAGCGGGGATTTATCGAGCATCACATTAAGTGATCGGATTGGCTCATTTACACAGAACGACACTGGTGAAGACGTTGTTTTGCTCTACAACATTGTCAATAAGGACTTCATTAGCAGCGAAAATACGAATTACTTAGTTGTCACTGATGCCTTCAAAAATGGAACTGACCTCATCAGCGCGGTCATCGAGTCCAACGATGCCGTCGCGCCCTCAGCAGCCGATGATTCGACATCGGTTGAGCGCACCTCAACAAGCAATGCTCTCAATCTTTTAGACAACGATTCCGACTCGGATGATTCCTCAAGATGGATTAGCGATGACGCCTATAACAAGCACCTAAGGATTCAATCAGTCGGCGGAGTTAACTTTCAAAGCCTGAGTGATTCAACAGATTCCACCTTCACAGCCGCGAACGGGTACAAACAAATTAGCGGGGACCACGGAACATTATTCCTGACAGGTTCTGGACAAACTTTTTATCAAAGCAATACTTCAATCGGAACTGAGACATTTACTTACACCGCCACAGATCCCAGCAATAACACCTCTAATGCAGCGACGTTAACGATCTCAATCACAGACAGCACGGCGCCAGCCGTCGCCTCGGTCAGCAGCTCCAAACCAGACGGCACCTACACCACTGGCGACGCCATCTCCATCGACGTCGTCTTCTCAGAAGCCGTCGACGTTGACACCACAGCCGGCACCCCCACCCTCACCCTCGAAACCGGAGACAACGACCGCAACGCCTCCTACTCCTCCGGTTCCGGCACCAACACCCTCTCCTTTACCTACACCGTTCAAGACGGCGATACCTCCTCAGACCTCAACTACAAAGCCACCACCTCCCTATCCCTCAACGGCGCCACCATCCAAGACGCCATCGGCAACAACGCTGCTCTCGACCTTCCGGCCCTCGCCAGCAGCAANGCCCTCGCCGGCAGCAAAAACCTCGCCATCGACACCACCGCGCCACTGATTACAGGCCCCTCGGGTGGAACCGGTGCCACAAACTCGGCTCAGTCGTCGATGGAGGGTGGAACAACAGTCACACAATTTTCAGCCAGCGAGCCAGTCACGTGGAGCCTGGAGCCGACATTCGACCACAACGTATTCACCATTGATGCCAATGGAAATCTGAGCTTCAAATCAGCCTCAGACTTTGAAAGTCCAAAAGACACAGACCTGGACAACAACTACATCGTCGACGTTCGCGCACTGGATATCGCTCAAAATCAGAGCACACAACGGCTTAATCTTGAGATCACGGATACCGATGATACTGGGCCTTCAGTTACAAAGATCAGCTCCACGAAAGCAAACGGCGAGCATGGGATTGATAGCAATATCGCCATCACCATTGAGTTTTCGGAGATCGTCGTAGTTGAAACAAGTGAAGGAACACCGAGCCTAATCCTAGAAACTGGCACCAACGACCAGGAGATTCTCTATCACTCTGGAACAAATACCAACACACTCACGTTTAACTACACCGTTTCCTCAGGCGACCAGTCGAACGATCTCGATATTCAATCAACAACGGCTTTTGCAACCAATGGGGGCACAATCCGCGACGAAACTGGCAACGACGCCGACCTCACCTTGGCAGCGCCAGGAGAGGCCAACTCACTGAGTTCTAACAAAGAGCTCAANATCGACGGCATTGCACCACTCCTTTCAAAGCCTGAACCAATCGACTTATTCGAAAACGCGTTAAATAATCATCTNCTCCATGATTTCAACGATATTTCGGGCGACGACACCGATCAATCTGAAGACTCTCTGACTTACACGATTGAGTCGGGCAACGACAACAATATCTTTGGCATCGGGAACAGCAACGGACAACTATTCATTCNAGACAACACCACCCTCGACTACAAAACATCCGGCGGAAAATACAGCCTTACGATTCAGGCGTCGGATGGTGTCAATACACATTCAGTCGAAACTGTCATCAATGTGATCGATGTCAATAGCAGCCCNGTGGCTNTCAACGACGAGATCAGCCTCAATGAAAATGNAACAGCGGANCAAGCTAGCGCTGCGAACGGCATACTCAGCAACGACACCGACGCCGACAACGACACGCTCACCATTGAGAAGTTCCGATCAGGACTAGAAACAGGCTCAGGAATTTTTGGAACCATTGGAAGTGCACGCGAGGGCACATACGGAAACCTAACCCTCAATGGAGACGGCACTTACAGCTACATCGCCAATCTTGGAAATGCTGAAGCACTTGCAGCAAATGTGATCGCAACAGATGCATTTACATACTGGATTTCAGACAGTAAGGCCGGTGATATCGGGCAGATCACATTCAATNTTACCGGAGTCAACGACGCACCCCACATCGTCGATGCCATCGCAAAGAAAAAGTACACCGAAGGCCAAGGGGAAGTCATCATCATCGATAGCTCTCTCACTGTGACCGATGTTGACGACAGCTTGATGGAGAGCGCGACAGTCTCTATCTCATCTGGATATCAATCCTCCGAAGATATTCTTGCCATTGCCAATACTTCCGAGATCAGCGGATCTTGGGATGCCGGCAACGGCCAGCTCACCCTGACAGGCTCAGCCACAAAAGATGCCTATGCAGCGGCACTAGCCACTGTGACGTACACAAATAGTGATGATCTAAATCCTGTTCTTGGTCATAGAGAGATCAGCTGGCAACTGAATGATGGCACTGCAAATTCCAATTCAGCCACATCGATTGTGGACGTCGGTGGCNTCAATGACTCACCAGAAAGCACGGACGANACAGCCTCGCTGAATGCAGGGGCCCAAATCAACATCACATCTCTATCAGGTCTTAGAAGCAATGATTCAGACCCAGAATCAACCAGAGATTTGCTGTCTATATCAGCCATTCGCACAGGACGCGAATATGAATCAGGCTCATCTGGATCCATTGGAGCAGCGCTCACTGGAACCTACGGAACACTGACCGTCAGCACAGATGGTTCATATCTTTACTCTGCCAACACAGCTGCTGCTGACGCCTTGGCAGAGGGAGTCACCGGGGTGGACTATTTCACGTACACCTTGAGCGACGGCATTGACACCGATACGGGGCAATTATCCATCAATGTTACAGGAACAAATAATGCCCCAGCAGGAGAAAATGATTCCAAGGAAGTGAACGAAAATGCCTCAATTGAGGTCAGCCAAACTTCCGGAGTTTTAATCAACGACATCGATATCGACGGCGACGACCTAATCATTACTGATGTTCAAAACGCATCAGGATCGGCACGACTTCGGTTCAAAAAAGGCACGCCGAAGCAGGCCCGACAGCAGAGCAACAGAACTGCACCGCGACTACGGGCAACTGAAGCCTCGTCAAGAGCCCTACCTGCCCTGACTGGCACCTATGGGCAGCTAACACTCAACAGCGATGGCTCTTATTCCTACGAAGCCAATCAAACAGCCGCCAATGCCCTGAATGAGGGCGATATGGCAACAGATGTTTTTACATATACGCTCTCAGACAACAAGACAACAAGTACAGCAACGCTTGAGATCGTCGTCTATGGCATCAACGATTTACCGTATATTGCACCACTTTCGGCAGGGTCAATCCAAGAGATTAAAGCCAGCACAGACACACAAACAACTGGACTCACTGGAACCATCTCCGCTACAGATGCAGACTCAGACGCAAGCCTGGAATTTGGAATCCTGGGTGGAGCCATTACCGACAGCATTGCCAGCCTCGAAGGAAACTACGGCACCCTTGAAGTAGATACAACGACCGGTGATTACACTTATACACCGATTAATAGCAACATCGAAGCACTNAAAGCAGGAGATTCAGTCACAGATTCATTTAAGATCAGCGCGACAGACTCAATGGCGCTCGCTAAAACCGACTTCCTAGTCAATATCACTGGAGCATCCGAATCAAACAACAACAGCGAGAACAATCAAAACAACGATAACAACGCAACCAATAACGACACATCCAACATCGACATCGACGACCTATCGATCACAAGCAGCTCAACTCCATGCGAGCTGATCTCCACGACCAAAACAAAACTGACTGGTCTTCAAATCGATGGCAGTCCATGTCCAGATGAGATCAAAGGAACGCAATTTGATGATGTTCTTCACGGTCGCAGAGGACATGACACNCTGATCAGCGGGAAAGGCCGAGACACCATCAATGGAGGCCAGGGCAACGATCGTTTGATCGGTCGAGCGATGGGCGATCAGCTTCGTGGTGGCATTGGCAACGACTCACTACATGGTGGTTCAGGGCAGGACACTCTCCGTGGCGGTTTAGGAGATGACATCCTTCGCGGCGGTCCCGGCAGAGACACTCTTAATGGCAGAAGAGGAGACGATNTCTTGCGTGGNGGAAACAATGCAGACAAGTTCCGTCTATCCCAAGGCAAGGACAAAATCACCGACTTTCGCCCCAAAGAGGGAGACCAAATCATGTCCAAACCCCAATACACACTCACCGCATTGGAACGCAACGGATCAGTCGTATTGCAGGACTCCGAGTCGGATATTCATACGCTTCTCAAGGGGATCACGCTCGATTCACTCATCACGTCCCAACCTGATTTGTTCTAAATAGCGCCTCACCAACACTTCACCAAGGCATTCGGACGCACCAGCCGGTTCAGTGCCTGCGGATAATGCAGAGATGAGTGCACACGCTGCTTTAACCGAATCCTTCGACTGCATCGTCGTTGGCGGTGGCCATGCCGGTTGCGAAGCAGCGATCACCGCAGCGCGGCTCGGGCTGAACACCGCTCTATTCACCCTCAATCTGGACCGGATTGCCTGGCAACCCTGCAATCCAGCGGTTGGCGGACCGGCCAAAAGCCAGCTGGTCCATGAAGTGGACGCCCTGGGTGGTGTGATCGGCCGCCTCGCCGATGCCACCGCAATTCAAAAACGCATCCTCAACGCCAGCCGCGGCCCGGCCGTATGGGCCCTGCGTGCCCAAACCGACAAACGGTTGTATTCACGGCAGATGCTGCAACTGTTGCAGCACACGCCCAACCTCGCGTTGCGAGAGGCGATGGTGACCGGCCTTGAAGTAACAGGTGAAGCCAATCAGCAGCGCATCACTGGCGTTCGCACCTACTTCGGCAGCGTTTACGCCGCTGACACTGTGATTCTCACCACCGGCACCTTCCTGGGTGGTCGGATCTGGGTTGGCCATCAATCCATGCCCGCCGGCCGCGCCGGCGAACAGGCCGCCGAAGGTCTGACTGAAGCACTGCGACATCTGGGCTTCCAAACCGATCGGCTCAAGACGGGCACACCAGCCCGTGTCGATCGACGCAGCATCGCCCTTGATCAGCTGGAGGAACAACCCAGCGATGCCGCCGATCGCTTCTTTTCCTTTGATCCGGCTGCCTGGGTGAGCGGTGAACAGATGAGTTGCCACATCACCCGCACCACCGCGGCAACCCACCAACTCATCCGCGACAACCTCGAGAAAACGGCGATCTATGGCGGAGTGATCGATAGCAAGGGACCCCGCTANTGCCCCTCAATCGAAGACAAGATCGTCCGCTTCGCTGACAAAGACAGCCACCAGATCTTTCTTGAGCCGGAGGGGCGCGACACCCCAGAGATCTACGTCCANGGCTTCTCCACCGGTCTGCCGGAACAGATCCAGTTACCCCTTCTACGCACCCTGCCAGGACTCGAGCACTGCGTGATGCTTCGGCCGGCCTATGCCGTGGATTACGACTATTTGCCCGCCACCCAACTCAAACCATCCCTGGAAACCAAACGGGTTCATGGCCTGTTCAGCGCCGGCCAACTCAATGGCACCACCGGATATGAGGAAGCCGCGGCCCAGGGATTGGTCGCAGGCGTGAATGCCGCCCGAATGCTCGGTGACCAAGAGCCGATTTACTTCCCCAGAGAAGGGAGTTACATCGGCACCATGATCGACGACCTGGTCAGCAAGGACCTACGCGAGCCCTATCGGGTGCTGACTAGCCGAAGTGAGTACCGCTTGATCCTGCGCGGCGATAACGCCGACCGTCGCCTCACCCCCCTCGGCCGCGATCTTGGCCTCATCGATGACAGGCGCTGGGAGCTGTTTGAGCAGAAGCTCCAGGCCATGGACCGCGAAAAACAGCGACTGGAAACGGTGCGACTNAAGGTGAGCGACCCCATCGCCCCCACGGTCGAACAGGAAACAGGGGCCGCAATCAAAGGCTCAATCACCTTGGCCGACCTGTTACGCCGTCCAGGTGTCCATGCCGACGATCTGATTCGCCATGGTCTGGCCGATNCCGATCTGCCCTTACCGGTGCGAGAAGGCGCTGAAATCGACATCAAATACAGCGGCTACCTGCAGCGTCAGCAGCAACAGATCGATCAAGTCAAACGGCAGAGCCAGCGCAAACTGCCCAGTGATCTCAACTACGAGAGCATCGGCACCCTCTCCCGCGAGGCCCGCGAAAAACTCAGCGCCATCCAACCCAACACGCTGGGACAGGCCAGCCGGATCCCTGGCGTCAGCCAAGCGGACATCACGGCNTTGCTGATGTGGCTTGAGCTCCGACAACGCCAAGCCCTCGCTGCAACACCAGAAGCTCGATAACGTTGGCGCCCATTCGTTTCTGGCTTGGCAACCCGGCTTCCAANGTCCTCGAGTTACTGGCACCTGCGCGCTGAACAGGTGATGGACCGGGTGTTTGATCAGCAAACCCCCGATGTCATGCCGGTAGACGTGGCAGTCCAGGACTGCCCAATCGTCACTCCCCCGAAAACTCCTGACACCGCTGCAGCAACAACGGCTGCTCAAGCAAAACCATGGCTTGTGCCAGCACTCAGCGGGGTGGCTGTTGCCGGTGTACTGAGCAGTCTCTGGCTCGCCAATCATTGGACGATTGCGCGGAGCCAACTCAATTTGGAGCGCGATCTGCTGCTGATCGAACGCCTGCGNGACCGTGNGACCAAANCAGACGACACGGCACCTAAGGCAACATCGAGCTCTGCCATCAGCGCGCAGGATGAGCCTGGCGCCCTTGCACCTCCGCCGCCCGAAACCGAATTGGAGTGGGGTACTGCACTTGAACCCCTCACCGTGCCGGTGCAACCGGTGCTGCAAGGCTCTCCTGCACCGCCTGCCATCGACGAAGTTCTTCCGTTACTAACCGGCGTGGTGCAAGGCCCAGGCGGAACCAGTTCGGCCATTTTTCAAATCAACAATGCATCGATCTCTTCAGGGATCGGCGACGCGATCGGGAACAGCGGTTGGACGCTGAGTGCCGTCAGCGAAGCCGGTGCCGTGATCCAACGCGACGGAATGAGCCGCACCCTCTCGGTGGGAGGCCTCTTCTGAACAACACCTCGGCCCTGATGAGCTCACCAGTGCCGCTTTGGCAGGCACCCACCGCTGCGGTGCTATCCGGGGAGGGACCACGACAACTGCCCGGGCCCTGGCGCCTGATGCTGCTTGGCGATGGCAGCCCCACCCGCCATCTACGCCTCCTCACCGGCCACCCGGTGGCTGTTGACCTCATCGCCATGGAGGCCGAGGACGACAATCACCCCGGCGCCCCAGCGGAAGTGGCAGAGCTCAAAGGACCTCTGCTGCGCAGACAGGTGTGGTTGACCTGTGGTGGTCTCCCCCTGGCCTGGGCGGAAAGCTGGTGGAACCGGGATGAAGCGGAACTCCACCTTCAAGATCGCAATCAACCCATCTGGAAAAGCCTCACGCAAGGGCGTTCTGAACTATTCCGAGAGGTGGATGGACTGGCCTTGGTCGAAGCCGACTGGCTAGACACAACCTTTGAACACCGGGGTCCCTTCTGGAGCCGGCATTACCGCTTCTTCCGTCAAGGCACAGCACTCACGGTGATCCGAGAAGTGTTCAGCCCGCAGCTGGAAACCTGGCTGGGCTCAACACTGCGCCAAGAAGTTCAAATGCCTTCATGAACAAACTTCCCAGATTGTGGGGATTTGCTCTTGACAACTTGCCGCCTCGTGTGCTGCCGGGATCATGCAGGTACGACGTGGGCACCCCTCATGGCAGACACCAAAACCTGGATCAGCCTGGCTGAGTTGGCTGAAACGTTCGATATTTCAACGCTTCATTGCGGACGCGTCCTCGACCATCACGGCTGGCGAGATCGACGCGGTCAACCAACCCCTGCAGCCCTGGACGCCCAGGCCGCACGAATCCATGGCCACGCAGGCCACAGCGGCCGCGTCGTCTGGCACAGAGACCTCTGCAGCGCCGTATTCACGGCCCAGGGCTACAAGGCCAGGAGCCGCAAACAACAGGTGCAGCAATGGGTCCAATTTCTTGAAGCCATGGCGGCGGGCTCACCCTCGATCAGCGCAACCGCAGATCAAATGGCGGAAGACGTGCCACAAGAGCTCGTCACCGACGTCAATGACCAACTCGCTGCTCAAGGCAGTCGTTACCGCATTGCCGGTCAGCATCGAACGCCCGCAAGCCAACGAACGGCCTGCTGACCGTCAAGGATCAATCCCGGCGACGACTTGAGCGCGGCAACGGGCGGCGCACACTGGGTCGGGACTCGGGCTCGACCGACTCAGGCCTAGAACGTTGCCACCGCTGCACGCGGAAGCTGTCGTCCTCCGGCCACCCGTCATCAGAACCATCCGAAACCCTGCCGACGGCAGGTTGGGTGTTCGGCCGTGCTCGCCTTGAAATCGCATCCAATGGTCGACGGGACCGTGATGGGGAAGACACTGGAGTGACAGGCGTGTCTTGCCATGGCTCACGCCAGTCCTCGTCGTCCTCCAACAGCCACTCCACTTTTTCACCCACCCACCGGCCGACCGAGTCCAGCGCCACCGACCCGCGACGTTGACCAGGACGGCGCCCAGACACACCATCGACAAATTGCCGACCGGTCTCAACCCATTGATCAATGCGTTGATCCAAGGGGTCCCTCGACCGGGTTCCGCGTGCTGCTCTGTCCTCCATGCCTCAGACGTTACCGACGCCGGCGACGCAACCAACGTNCCCGCCGCAAACCGATCAAGGCAATCACCACGCCGCCGACCTCGAGGCTGAACAGAAAGGACTCCATCTCAAGAACTCCGCTCGGCAGCTTCGTAAACAAGCACGCAACTGGCATGCCAATGCCCGCCATGGTGCTGCTCGCAGCAACGACGACAAGCTGCATTTCTCACCCTTCGCTTGTAAGGACTGCGCTGATGGCATTGCGGGCAAACCGCCCACCAACGTGGCGGCTTCGCGGGCACGGGGAAGCGATGGCGCACGCTCACTTGAAAGCGATCCTGCTGCGCATTGATTTCGGCCATACACGCCCGGAAGTGGGGCCCATGGCTTTCGCGCCGTCGCAGGACCAAATCGACCCAGGCATGAATCATCTCGTGGCACAGGGTGCTCTCGATGGCTTCGTCTGGCAACGGAGCCAGCACGGGCCGTGACAGGACGATTTCACAACCACGGTCTCCGCCGACCCCAGGGCCACGCCGATAAAAACCCGCTGTACGGCTCATTCGACCATCACTCCAGCGCANAGCCACNAACGGCTGGCCATTGAGGGCCAAGGCACCAGAAAAGTGCTCACGGTTCAGCCGATGAAACAACGGCAACAACGGCAGCAAGGGCACCGAATCAATGGGCCGTAACTCAACAACATCCTGCCGCGGTCAGTCAGACTCGTCGCTGCTTTTCAAGCAGGCGATGGAACTGGGTCTGGTTCGTGAGATTGGCAGCAAAGCGCTGCTAGCCGGTGGCGGGGCCTTGCTCCTCTACTGGACCTTCACAGCTGTGAAGCTGGTTTTGAGCGCCCGCGGCATCAATCCGCTGATCAAGCAGTTCTTCACCCAAGTGGCTGCNGGNCGNATCGATGCNGCNTACNTGCTNACCACNAAGGCNTACCGCCAGCANGTGANNCGNCAGCAATTCATCCGCTTCCTGGCGGGNCTGAAGCTGAACNANTTCCGCAATCTCAAGTCNGGNCGNCCNCGCNTNCANGANGGCNACNTGATCNTNACCGTGAANCTGAANNCCGAANNCNACAGCGANGANCTNNCNCTCGANTTCACCTTCACCAANGTNGANGACAACTGGCGCATCGCCCGCATCAACCGGGTCTGACGACCAGGAGCGCGCGGCTGAACTGCGCGCTCTCCTGAACCAGGCCGCCCACGCCTATTACGTTCTCGATGCTCCGGTGATGGAGGACACGGTCTACGACCGTCTCTATCGGGAGCTCGATCAGCTTGAGCAGGCAGACCCGACCCTTCAAACAACGGACAGCCCCACCCAGCGGGTGGGTGGCAGCCCCAGTGAACGCTTCAGCAGCGTTGAGCATCGCGTCGGCATGCTCAGCCTCGATAACGCCTTCAATCGCGATGAGCTGACTGCCTGGTATGACCGACTCCTGCGAGTTCTCGATCGAACGGCAGGCACCGATCTCGACCTGATCGGTGAACTAAAAATCGACGGCAATGCGCTGGCCTTGAGCTATCGCAACGGCGTGCTCGAACGAGCTGCCACCCGTGGCGACGGAACGCATGGGGAGGAGATCACCCCCAACGTGCGCACGATCAGCTCGATTCCCCTCCGGCTTCAGATTCCGAATCCGCCGGACTGGGTCGAAGTGCGTGGCGAAGCCTTTATTCCGGATGACACCTTCGCGGAGATCAACACCGATCGGGCCCGCCGTGGGGAGGCACTATTCGCCAATCCACGCAATGCCTGCGCTGGCACCTTGCGACAACTCGATCCCAAGGTGGTCGCCTCCCGCCGCCTGGATTTTTTCGCCTACACCCTTCATCTCCCAGCCGAGCAGCAGCCGAACAGCCAGTGGAACGGTCTGGCCTGGCTCGAACAAGCGGGCTTTCGTGTGAATCCCAACCGGCGACGCTGCCAAACGCTCGCAGAGATCCATCAATTCTGCGATCACTGGGACCATGCCCGCCATCAGTTGCCGTACGCCACCGACGGCGTTGTCGTCAAGCTGAACGACCTCGCCCTCCAGGACGAAGCCGGCTTCACCCAGAAGGCACCCCGTTGGGCGATCGCCCTGAAATTCCCAGCTGAAGAAGCACCCAGCCGCCTACTGCGGGTCACGGTGCAGGTGGGACGCACCGGTGCCGTCACCCCCGTGGCCGAATTCGAGCCCGTGGCCTTAGCCGGCACCAGCGTGAGCCGCGCCACGCTGCACAACGCCGATCGCATAGCTGAGCTTGACCTCCACATCGGGGACACCGTGGTGGTCCGCAAAGCCGGAGAGATCATTCCGGAAGTGGTGCGAGTGCTGCCTGATTTGCGTCCGAGTGACGCCGTTTCGGTTCGGCTTCCTGAGCTCTGCCCGGAATGCGGCTCCACGCTGGTGCGCGATGGAGACGAAGCCGCCACCCGCTGCGTGAACAGCAGTTGCCCAGCGATCCTTCGAGGCGGTCTACGTCACTGGGTCAGCAAGGGAGCCCTGGATGTGGACGGCCTTGGCAGCAAGTTGATCGAGCAATTGGTGGACCGGGGCCTGGTGCGCTCCGTCGCCGATCTCTACCGATTGGACACCGCCCTGCTGGCCAGTCTCGATCGCATGGGCAGCAAATCCGCCGCCAATCTGGTGGCCGCCCTGGACCAGTCCAAACAGACCGCGTGGCACCGTCAGCTCTACGGCTTGGGGATCCGCCACATTGGAGAAGTAAATGCCAAGGCACTGGCCAACGCATTCCTGAGCATTGAAGACCTCAGCGCCGCAGCCAACGAATCACCGGATTCGATCGCTGAGCTGCATGGCATCGGCACGGAAATCAGCGCAAGCCTTGGCCAATGGCTGGGAACAGAGGCCAACCAACAGCTTCTCAACGAGTTGCGCAGTGTGGGCTTGGCCCTGGAGGCCAGCGCCGCCGAGCGCGATGCCGCCAGCGCCAGTCAAAGCGATCAAGACGGCGTGCTGCAGGGCAAAACCCTGGTTCTGACGGGCACCCTCCCGAGCTTGAGCCGCAGTGAAGCCAAAGCCTTGATCGAGGCGGCCGGGGGCAAAGTGAGCGGCAGCGTCAGCAAAAAAACCGATTACCTGGTGGCGGGTGACGCCGCCGGAAGCAAGCTAACCAAGGCGGAAAGCCTCGGCGTCACCGTGCTCAGCGAAGACGATCTGACCGCCATGCTGCAGCCATGACCAAATCAGCATCCCCCCTGCATCGCTGGATCAAGACCGACTGCGGACGAGCCAAGCTCGCCGACTTGCAGCAGCGTCAGGGTCCATTCGCCAAGCCTCGACTGGCCTGGTTCATCCTGATCGCCGCGTTGCGCGACTGGCGTCTTGCGGACAAGGCCTGATCCAATCCAGACAGACCAACAACCGCGGATCGGGCCTCTCAATGCCGTGGATCTCGTTCAGGCATCCTCCAAAGCCTGGCGAGCCGCTCGACTCACCAACCAAACAACAGCAACCGTCGCCAGAACACCAACCACCCTCAGCCCCCAGGTCACCCAATCCGCTTCGCCAGATAAAACAGAGCCAAATTGAGCCACATCCCCGGCCAAGGCCCCCAAACCACAAAACAGCACGGTCCCCGGCAGGATCCCAATCAATCCGATGCTGTAATCGCGCAAGGACACGGCGCTGAGGCCGTAAGCCAGGTTGAGCAAGCTGAAGGGGAATGCAGGCGACAGTCGAGTCAGCAGCACCAGCTTGAGCCCCTCGTTGCTCACGGCCCGTTCGACGGCCTGCAACTTCGGCCAACGCAACAAACGCTGCTGCGCCCACTCCCGCAACCAGGTGCGCCCCAGCAGAAAAACCAGCACGGCACCAAGGCTGGCGCCCACAAAAACCAGGGCTGAGCCGAGCCACGTGCCGTAAATCACCCCCGCGAGCATTGACGCCCAAACACCTGGCAACAGCAGCGTCACCCACAGCGCATAAAGCGGGATGAACAAGACCGCTCCCAACGGCGAGTGGAGCAGCTCCACCACTTGCGGTATCCAGCTCTCCAAGGCCAAGGCTCTGACTCGAACGAGCCTTGCATCACACCCCAAGCCTGTGCAAAGAACGAACCAACTGTTGGGCTAACTGGACGCTGAGGTGTAGTGACGCAATGCATAAAGCCAAAAGGTTCGTGCCGTGACGAAGAACCCAACAGCGAGGCATCCCCCAAGCAACAGCGTCGGCAGCAGCACCTCCCCCAACAGCACCTGAGCGGGAACTGTGGTGAGGAACGCCACGGGAAGCACAAAGGTGAACACCAAGCGAAGTGCTGGGGGATAAGCGCTAAGGGGGTAACGCCCAGAAGCCAGCAGCGCGCGCAGCACCTCGGTTGCATTCCAGGTCTTCACAAACCAAATGCTCGTAGCAGCGATCAAAAACCAGATCGAATAAAGAATCAAAGCACCGGCAGAGAGCATGAGCACCACCGTGGCCATCGCGGCGATCGACACCGACAGGTCGGCCTGACGCCCACCCCAGACCACCAACAACAAGCCCAAGCCAATCTCCGGCAACCCCGCCGGCGAAAAGGTCCGCAATGACAACCAGAACTGGCTGTCGATCGGCTTCAACAGCACAAAGTCCAGCGTGCCCTCACGAACATGCGTCACGATCGAACCGAGATTGGGCCGCAGCCAAGTGCTCGCCATGCCATCGAACACGGTGTAGAAGCCCTGGACCATGAGGGCTTGCGGCCAGCTCCAGCCTCCCAAGGATCGTGCTGGACCAAACAGCAGCGAAAGCATCAACAGGCTGCCGCTCAAACTGAGCGCCACCGCCAAGAGCTCGATCAACACATTGAGCTTGTATTCCAGCTGCATCGCCAGAGCTGTGCCCCAGAAGCGGCAAAGCGTGCGCCAATAACGCGTCATCAAGCGGCACGATGATTCACTCAGTTTGGCCTTCTAATCCAACGCCGAAGCTGATCAAGACAGGCAACAACCGATCAATAAAAAGGGCGACCATCTCCAAAAGGCCACCCCTGAGACCGGATCACAGCTCCGGTTCATGCTCATCTTGNGCAGCTCGACTTTCGATAGCAGTGCNGAANAACACANACTTACGTCACGTAANTCACGCANACNNCAGCGCTCACCAGNCACNAAAAAGCGGCCTANAAAAGACCGCNAACCNCANAATGATGGCCCACCATCATTNAGAAAAAGCATTGCNAAGAAAAAGCTTCCACCCCTTAACTTGCTCTGCCAANTAGCAGATACCCGTCCCTGAGTAACGCTTTACATAATGNAATAGATGATCGGTGGTTCCGCGTGACTAACCCAAAAAGGATCACCCGTACGACCCAGGTTGGCTTCCTGAGTCGCTTTCCGTGCGGGGTCGGGCGTTAGAGGAGTCGCCTGCTCAGGCTTCCCCTAATAACACCAGTTGTGCTGAAGCAACTGACGTCANNANAAGTTTCTCCGGCCATNCATCCGNNGANCAACGCAAAAGCACCATCTCAGCGCTCAAATGCTTCGAGCGACTGTGCTCAGGCCTGGGCTGATTAAGCCCCCATGGCGCTGTAACGACGGACGCCCGCTCGCCAGAGCAGCAGCAGCAACGGCAGCAANACGGCCACCCAAGCCAACTGCGCCGCAAAGCCAGCNACAAGANCCACCGGTTGCTCAGACAGCACTCGGGCNGGGAAATCAATCAGATACGGGAATGGCGTCCACTGCGCCAAGGCACGCAAGGGGGCAGGGAANGCCGTNAGCGGTGCGAGCAGCCCAGACAAAAAGACAAATGGAATGAACTGGAGNCGCTCCAGAGCACTGGCCTTTTCACTCCAAAAACACAATGCCGCGATCAAACTTTGCAGCAGAAAAGCGATCGCAAACGCCAACCAGGTTGCCAACCAAGCCAGCAAAAAACGCCCAAGTGACGGCAACCAAATGGNCTCTGGATTGATCACAAAGAACACCGCAGCAATCCCTGCCGCAAATGGGAGCCGTGTCAGCTGTTCCCCAAGATGCGACGCCACATAACGCCACAGCGGGTGCAACGGCTGCAGGAGATACGGCGACAAACGTCCAAGCAAGGCGTCTTCTTCAAAGGCGTAGACCACCCACACGACTGAAAACTGTCGAACCAGGAAAGCGCTGAGGAAATAGCGATCCAACGCCACTCCATCNAGTCCNAGGCCGGCNCGGGCATCGCTGCCACTCCAAACGCTGAGCATGATGAAGGGCAGCACACCAGAGAGAGCCCACAGCGCAATTTCAGCGCGGTACTCGAGCATGTGGGCGTACTCGGTCCCCAGCAGCGCGGTGACAATCCGTCGGTTCAGGCCAAACAGCCGCATCAGACCCGNCCCTCACGGAACAATCCGCCGATCAGAGCCTCGATCGGTGGGTCTTTGACCTCAAAATCCCGAACGGGCAATCGCTCCAGCATCTGAGCCACCACTGCGGTGAGCTGATCCCTCGNAACCAGCAACCGCAGCTCACAACCATNCATCCGCTCAAGCCGACCCAGACCAGCGAGGGCTTCCGGAGACACGGGCTGCTCCAGTTCGAGCACCACCTCCCGCTCCGGTGCCAACTGATCGGTCAGCACATCAAGAGGACCGTCGTGAAACAGACGTCCCTGATCAATCAACAACACCCGTGAACACAACGCCGTGATGTCAGCCATGTANTGGCTGGTGAGCAAAANGGTGGCGCCGGTTCGCCGGTTGTACTCGGCCAGGAACTGGCGCACGCGNGCCTGGGCATTCACATCCAGCCCCAACGTGGGCTCATCGAGGAACAGNACCTCCGGNTCGTGNAGCAANGCCGCCAGCAGTTCAGCCTTCATCCGCTGGCCNAGGGAGAGCTTGCGCACCGGGCGCGTGAGCTCCTCCCCNAGCTCCAGNAGATCGGCNAGCGCGCTGATCCNCCGCTGNGCCACACCATCGGGGATGCCGTACACCGCCGCATTCACCCGCAGNGAATCCATCGGCGGCAGATCCCAGAGCAACTGCTGCTTCTGCCCCATCACCANGGTGATCCGGCGCANAAACTCNGCCTGNCGNCGCTGNGGCCNNTGNCCNGCCACCTGCACNTCNCCAGCNCTGGGATGGATCAAACCGCAGAGCATCTTCAAGGTGGTGGTTTTGCCGGCTCCATTCGCCCCGAGAAAGCCCACCATCTCGCCAGGCTCAATCACAAACGACACGTCCTGCACCGCCGTCACATCCCGGGTGCGGCGCCGAATGAAATGGCGCAGAGTGCCAGCCAGACCGGGCTGCTTTTCAGCAACCCGGTAGGTCTTGCTCAATCCCTCAACACGAATCAAAGCGGCGCTCAGCTGAGATCGGCCAGACGCTTGCGGGCCAACTCCGCCTGAGCCTGCTTCTCATCCAGGTTGGCCTGGCATTCCGCCACCACCTCTGGCGGCGCCTTATCAGCGAAGTTGGGATTCCCCAGCCGACCCGCCAGACCTTTGATCTCCTTCTCCGCCTTGGCGATGTCTTTCTCCAAGCGACCCTTGAGCGCATCCAGATCGACGAGGCCTTCGATCGGCAACAGCACCTGAAGCTCACCGCTCACGCCCGCCAAGGCTTTGGCCACCGGCGCAGCATCGGCCTCCGCCGGCGCCATCACCGCCACCGACTCGGCACGGGTGAGGGCCGTGATGTCGGCTGTGCCCTGCGTCAGCACAGCCGACAACTCGCCGCGCCCGGTGACGAACCGCACCGGCACCGATTGGGACGGCTTGAGACCCGCCACCGCCCGCAGATTGCGCACCACCCGGATCGCACCGATCAGCTCGGCGAAGGAGGCTTCCAACGCATCATCAAGAGCACTCTCATCCAGCACCGGCCAGGGCTGCAAGGCCAGGAAGGTGGTCTCCGGCTCACCTGTGACGCTGTGCCAGAGCTCTTCGGTGAGGTGGGGCATCAGCGGATGCAACATCAGGTGCATCTGGCTGATCACCTTGGCCAGCACCTGCTTGGCAACCCGCTGATCGGCGAGGGCCTCCGCCGAGGGGTTGTCGCCGGGATTGAGCCGGCGCTTGCTGAGCTCCAAATACCAATCGCAGACGTCGTTCCAGGCGAACTCATAGAGGCCCTTGGCCGCCTCACCCAAGGCATAGCTGCCGTAACGCGCGGCGGTTTCACGGTTCACCCGGGCCAGGCGCGACAGGATCCAACGATCCGCCAGCTGCAGAGCCACGGGGTCGGGATCCCCCAACTGGGCCGGGGTTTCTCCGCCCAGATTCATCAACGCAAAACGGGTGGCGTTCCAAAGCTTGTTGGCGAAGTTGCGGGAGGCCTCCACGGTGGCGGAGGTGTCTTTCTTGCGGTCGTAGTCCAGGCGGATGTCCTGACCGGCACCAGCCACCTCCCGCACCAGGGCGAAACGCAGGGCATCGGTGCCGTAACGCTCGATTAGCAGCAGCGGATCGATGCCATTGCCGGCGCTCTTGCTCATCTTGCGGTTCTGCTCGTCCCGCACCAGACCGTGGATATAGACGTCCTGGAAGGGCATCTCGCCGGTAAAGGCGCCAGCCATCATCGTCATCCGGGCCACCCAGAAAAAGATGATGTCGAAGCCCGTCACCAGGGTGCTGGTGGGGTACCAGCGCTGCAGATCGGCGCTGTCGGCATCGGGCCAACCGAGGGTGGAGAAAGGCCAGAGGCCGCTGGAGAACCAGGTGTCGAGCACGTCTTCGTCCTGCTCGATCTCCGCCGCCGCTCCGTAGTCCGCCTTCGCTTTCTCCAGGGCTTCGGCTTCGTTGCGGGCCACCACGTAGGGCGTGGTGTCGGTGTACTTGCCGCCGGTCTCGCTGATCACGAACCAGGCCGGGATGCGATGGCCCCACCAGAGCTGGCGGCTAATGCACCAGTCGCGAATGTCGGTGAGCCAGTCGCGATACACCTTCTCCCAACGCTCGGGGATGAAGCGGGGATCCTGCTGTTCGAGAGCCTCGCGACAGCGAGCCGCCAGGGGCTCGGTTTTGACGAACCACTGGGTGGAGAGCAACGGCTCCACCGGCACCTTGCCGCGATCGGAATAAGGAACGCTGTGGCGGTAGTCCTCCACCTTGACCAGCAGCCCCAGCTCATCCAGGCCGGCCACCACCGCCTTACGCGCCTCAAAGCGATCCAGCCCTTCGAACTGCCCGGCGTCCTTGTTCATCGTGCCGTTCTTGCGCATCACCGTGATCTGAGGCAGACCGTGGCGCTGGCCGATGGCGAAATCATTGGGGTCGTGGGCCGGCGTCACCTTGACGCAACCGGTGCCAAAGTCCTTCTCCACGTGGTCGTCAGCCACGATCGGAATCTCTCGGCCCACAAAAGGAAGGGTCAGGGTCTGGCCCACCAAGTGGGCATAGCGTTCGTCGCTGGGGTTCACCGCCACCGCCGTGTCGCCCAGCATCGTTTCGGGCCGGGTCGTCGCCACTTCCAAATGACCCTCACCATTGCTGAGTGGATAACGGAAATGCCAAAGGTGACCATCCACCTCCTTCATTTCCACCTCCAGATCGCTCACAGCAGACCCGGAGGCGGGGCACCAATTGACCAGGTATTCACCGCGATAAATCAGACCTTGTTCGTGTAAACGCACGAAGGCCTCTTTCACCGCCTCGCTTAACCCTTCATCCAGGGTGAAGCGCTGTCGTTTCCAGTCAACGGAATAGCCCAGCCGTCTCAGTTGGCCAACGATTCGTCCACCGCTTTCGGCCTTCCACTGCCAAGCCCGCTCGAGAAATGCCTCGCGGCCAAGGTCATGGCGGGGCTTGCCCTCCTCCTTGAGTTGCTTCTCCAGGATCGTTTGCACTGCGATCGACGCGTGATCGGTGCCCGGCAAACAGAGAACATTTTTCCCTGCCAGACGCTGATAGCGAACGATCGTGTCGATCAGAGCTGTATTGAAGGCATGGCCCATATGCAAGCTGCCGGTCACGTTCGGCGGCGGAATCACCACCGAAAACGGTTCACCCGGCGCTTTGGGGTCGGGATGAAATGCGCCTTGGTGATCCCAAGCCTGCTGCCAACGGGCTTCCGTACCAACCGGGTCGTACGTCTTGGCCAGCTCGGACACGGAAGCGATGCAATGCGTTGGCCATGGTGGCAAAGCCATGACCAGCTCAGCCATTGCCTCTAGCATTCGACTGGAGCTGATAAGCAATGAACGCACCCCGGATCCGGCTGTGGGCCTTCGGAGTTGCGCTAACCACGTCGTTGACAGGTTGTAGCAGCCAATTTGAACCTTCCGTCGTTGTCAAAATCGTTCGCACCGTTAACACCAATGAAACGATCTCCAGCCAAGATTACGAACGACTGCGTGAACTAACAGACAGTGTTCTTCAACACGTTCAGGGTGTTGATGAAAGCATTCGACCTCAACTCAGTCTCTCGTCACAGAGAAATTTTATTGACGAAATCGAAGACCAAACACGAAGTGGATTTGGCCCAGATTTACTCATTACCGACAGCGAAACAGCCCTCGAGCTTTATCGGAAAAAATTAATTGATCCGATCACACTCACATCCGAAGAACGCGCCGATACACCCACTCATTTGCTGGAACTCGCCACCGCTCGCGACGGCCAACTTGTCGGGCGACCCGTGAACCAATTCATCCAGCTGGCCTGCTACAACAAATCAAAACTTCCATCACCGCCAACAACGCTGAAGGCAATGGAAGAATCCAGCAGCGACAACACATTCGGAATGGTTTACAGCTGAAAGATCTGTTCTGGAGTGCTGAATCGTTTGATGCGGGAGAAGCCATGCAAGCCGCTCTCGACAAGAAGACTCCCAAACCAAAGCGTCAAAAAAAGTCACCAACTGGCTTCGCTGGCTTGAATCCGCCAGCTATCAACAAAACATCCGTTTTCTCAACAATCAGCGCCGATTACGGGAAGGTCTCATTGCTGGCGAAATCGACTGGATCACCTGCTGGAGTAGCAGCCTGAGAGAACTTCGAAATAAGATGAAAGATCAACTTGGTGTCGCCCCACTACCAGCGGGTCCATCCAAACGCATGAAAGCGACGACCAAATTGCAGGTTTGGTCACTGGGGCGCAATTCCAGTACAGCCCAGCGCAAAAAAGCTCTTGTGATGATCGACTTCATCAGCAAACCTTGGGCGCAAAAAACTTACTCAATGATGAGCCGAACATCCATGCCGGCGAATCGTCAAGCGGCAAAAATCGTGGCCAATAAAATCCCTGGAGGCAAACAAACTCTGATGATGTACGCCAATGAAGCATTAAAAGCGAATGCCGCCAAAGGGCAAGCGAAAGCAAGAGTGTTTCGTGATCCTGAAAAATACGAAACAATTTCAGACGCATTGCTGAACACTGTTTACGACATCCGCTCACCTGAGGAATCCACCCAAGACATCCTCAAGAGCCTTCGGGAGAGCAGCCAATGATTTCAGCACTCGCGTCTGAAGCGACCACCTGGTTGGGTTACCTGCAGCGCGGCAGCGTCTTGATTCAAGTGGCCGTGTTTGTGATTGCGCTTGCCGCAGAATCCAGGCTGAAGCGAAAAATTCATATTCCTGGGGTCAAAAGCCTAAAGCGGCTCATCGCCCCGATCATTGTCCTAATTACAGCCACAGTTCTCACGTCACTCGAGATCACGGCTGGCTACCTGCAATATCTTTCATGTTTATGGCTGATCTGGCGCTGCCTAGAGCCAACCAAACAGCTCGTTGAGCAATATTGCCCAAAAGTGCCGATTGAGGATATCGACAAAACCATCTTCAGACCAATTCTTTTGGTGATCACAATCCTGACCTTTTTCCAAATGCTTGGAAGCAGGGAATCACTCTCTTTAATTTCCATTGGAAATTTATTTGGAGTCACACTCACCATCGGAAAACTCTTCACCGCCCTGGTGATCGTGTATCTCGTCATCACCCTGGCGAGTCGACCAGCCTCCTTGGCGGCTTGGCTCGGAGGACGCTTCTTCGGAATCAAACCGCAGGGGCGCAAAGCTCTTGAAGTGATCCTGCGTTATTCAGTGATCGGCATCGGCGTGATCGGTGTGGCGTATTACGTGGGGATCAACGGAACAGCATTGGTGGCCGTGGCTGGCGGATTGTCGGTGGGCATCGGCTTTGGAATCAAGGAAATTATTTCCAACTTCATCAGCAGCATTTGGCTGCTGTTTGAGGGATCGGTGCGACCCGGTGAAATTCTGATGATCAACGGAGATCCCTGCACAGTTCGCAAACTTGGCCTTCGCGCGACCCAGCTCCGGCGCGGTAGGGACGGTGCTGAATTACTGATTCCCAATCAAAACTTCTTCACCCAAGAAGCGGAGTCGTATACAGCAGAGGAAACGTCGAGACGAGATGCCGTGGTTGTTGGTGCGGCCTATCACCACGAGCCCAAACAGGTCATCGCAATCTTGGAACAGATCGCTCAAGAGCACACGAAAGTGCTCAGCTATCCGGCTCCGCAGGCCTTCACCATTGATTTTGCCGATTCGTCGATCAACTACAAACTGCTGTTCTGGGTGCGCAATCCACTCGAAGCTTTTGGTGTTGGCAGTGATTTACGGCAAGCGATCTGGACCGCCTTTGAAACCAAAGGCATCGGCATTCCCTTCCCGCAGCGACAGGTGTACCCCATGGAGTGGCCTCCAGCGAAAGAAAAAACCTTGCAGCTGGGACATACCTCTCAGCAACTACAGACTGAGGACGACGAGAGCCACCAGGAGAGTAATCAGTGACATTCGCCGACCAACTCAGGCCTCATTTCGACTCCATTGACGATGTCTTCGGTGTCACGATTGCCGCCAGTCGCGCAGTGGGGAAAGACAAACGTGCTCACGCGGCAGCCATTCTCTCTGAATATCTCGACAACAATGAAGACGGCATTGCTGACAACCCAGCCGTTGTTAGAGAACTAAAACAACACAATGCAGCAGTGTTGATGTATGGAACACCAGAAGAAGCAGATGCTGCAGAAAAAACATTAGAGCGATCTATTTCCGAGAAAGATTTCTTTCACTCATACCATCTCTTTGATGACGAGACTCGACCAGAGGGGTCGTCTCCCGATGGATTCGATGCTGCACTCGAGGAGATTCTTCATCTCGTCACCGAAACCGGCTACGCCTTTGCCTATCCAGAGGTGTTTGGGATGGAAGAGTTCCAAAACAGTGGGACAACATCCAAGCTTCAAGACGCCATGGACATCGCCCGCGGAGGCTCCTTTCGAACCGTTCCTAAGCAATATCCCGATGAAGCTTGGTATCGCTACGACGATCGCAGCTGCGATTACTAATGTCAGACGAATGAATACATCTATTGGGGCCTTACATCCTTACTAGGAGGCCAAAACTACCCAGGCCGGGGAGATGAAATCTTTGACGAATGGCAACTCAATACACCAGACAAGTTCGCTGCAACAGACAAAGCCCTACACAAACTTCTCACAGATCCAAATTACGCCTTCCCCACCACACTGCCAGATGGGTCTTACAGCGCTAGCACTCCAGATAAAGATTCAGACGAGTTAACTAACAGCACGATTGTCAATGCGCCAACGCGTTTTCGACGCCGTGCGGCAACGCGAATCAACAATTTCAACCCTGAAGTAGACACGATTCAGTTGAATACTGATTCATTCGAAACAGCTCAAAACCCCATCATCGCCTTCGCCAAAAATAAAAAAGAAGCCAAGCAATCATTCGCCAGAGACGACGTCCACTTTATTTACGAGAGCAAGAAAGGTGGCCTATATTTTAACGAAAATGGCACTGATCGAGGCTTTGGCGATGGGGGACTTGCGGCCATCATCCAAGGCGCTCCATCTCTCAACTCGGATCATTTCGAAGCGATGGGCTAATTGATCTACGACGCCAAACGCTTGAGATAATCATCCTGGCGTCCGGCATTAATCCAACCAGTTGCGATTAATTTACTGTCGCTTGCATTCACACGCCCTCGGTGAATATGTGACGGACCCGCTGGGAAGATCACCAATTTTCCGCGTTCCGCAGGCTCGTGATGGTCTTGCCAATGGAATTCCGTTCCGGCTTCATCCACGCTGTTGCAGTAGAGAATCCACGCCAGCACGCGATGCACCGGCTCCGTGGCCTCGTCGCCGATGGTCCAGTCGCAATGCCATCGCTTGAAACCTTCCCCTGGCGCGTAGTGCTGAATGTTGAAAATCGGATTCACAAACAAGGCTTGGTCCGGACAGCACTCCTGAAACAAAGAGCGCTCCCCTAAATAGTGCTGCAACCCTGCGGTCACACCGCGGAGAATGAGCTGGGACAACGCGAAGGCCTCGGGCTCCGTGCGATCGATCGCCACGAGACTGATATCAGTACTGACCTTTGCCGGCGACGACCCTCCTTCGGGTCCAAACGCCACACCAGGACGATGCAGGTCGCTACGGCGTCCATAAAACTCAGCCACAGCATCAGCGACCGCTTCGAATCCGCTGTTGCGGTAACGCCCGATCAACCGCATGGCATGGCCTCCGGCGCCCAAGGAATCACCACCACTGCATCCAGCAACTGCCAACGATCACGATCAACCGCGACACGGTCCTGCAAGGCAACCCGCTCGACCGCGATGGCCGCCCGCTCCAGATCAAGGGGGACCCCAGGCCCCATCGGCAACACCAAAACCTGTTGCTCTGAGGGATCAGCCATCACCTGCAAATCGAGGTCCTCAAGCTCCCGCTCGAAGAACACCCGGCGCATCCGGGACGTGACCGTTGGCCCCAAGGCCTCGACAAAACGCGCCATCCCCGCGTCATCCCCGCTGCAGCCGCAATTGAGCGATAACCAGATCAGCAACTTGACCCAACTCTCCACAGTCCAAAGCGGTTGGAAGCTGTCCCGGTGCTGACGCACCAGTTCGCCGATCGCGAAATCAAACAAGGTGGCCTGCAGGCCAGTGGCTTCGGCGGTTTCCATGGCTGTCATCCTCCCCTGCAAAAGGTCAGACTGTGGTGACTGGTTGTTTCCACCATGGCCCTGGACCTGAACGATCCCGAGCTGGAGTTTTCCGATCTGGTCTACGCCTACCAAAGCTGGGTGATGGCTGTCATCAATGACGAGAAACTCGACAGTGAGGACCAGCTGCTCACCGATGACATCGCAGAAGATGCGCTCAATTCGATGCGCTTCCTTCCCGGAGAAGTGACCAGCGCCATCGAAACGAGCCTGGCCCGCGTTTATGACGTCGATGCCGACGAGCTGGCTGAACTGCTGTTCCCCGAAGAGTGAGTCTCGATGGGGTGGTCCGCAGACAACATCCCGTCTTTGGAGGGACGACTTGCCCTGGTGACCGGGGCCAATGTCGGCCTCGGTCTTGAAACAACCCGGCAATTAGCTCGGAACGGAGCCAAGGTCGTCATGGCCTGCCGGGATCAAGGCAAAGCTGAAGCAGCACGTCAACGACTGCTGGACGAGGGGTGCACCAATCTCGAAACGCTTGAACTCGACCTTGGGGATCTGAACTCTGTTCGAGATGGCGTTGAACGGTTGCAACAACGGCACCAGCGTCTGGACCTGCTGATGAACAACGCAGGGGTGATGGCGCCCCCGCGGCGTCTCAGCCCCCAAGGTCATGAATGGCAGCTCGCCGTGAACCACTTCGGTCACATGGCCCTGACCCTGGGGGTTCTGCCGTTGCTGACGGCGGGTGCAGACCCACGCGTTGTCACAGTGACCTCAGGAGCTCAGTACTTCGGCCAAATCCGCTGGGACGACCTGACTTGGTCGCAGCGGTATGACCGCTACGGCGCCTATGCCCAAAGCAAGCTGGCCAATGTGATGTTTGCGCTGGAACTGGATGCCCGGCTTCGGGAGCAGAACAGCCCCGTTCAATCGCTCGCCGCCCACCCCGGCCTGGCCAAAACCAATCTGCANCCAACGGCTCTGGCCAGTGCGGGGCAACCGCTGGAAGCCNTGAGTTATCAACTGATGGGNCCCCTTTTTCAAAGCCCGGAGATGGGTGCCTTGCCGCAACTGCATGCCGCAACAGCACCGTCCGCACGGGGTGGCGAGCACTACGGACCCAACCAATTCGGCGGCCTACGTGGTTATCCCTGCCAATGCCGCATTGCCCCAGCAGCCTTGGACTCAGCACAACGGCAACGGCTCTGGTCGATCAGCCAGGAGCTCATCGACCGTGGCAGATGACATCCAAAAACTTCAGCGTCTTGCCCCGTACGTCCTCGGTCGACCACGGCGCGGGGTCGTTGGGGACAGTCGCTATGCCAAACGTTTACGCACTGANCTGCTCAGTGCCGCAAAGGATCCTCAACAACGACCCGTCCTGGTCAGTGGCGAACCTGGCCTCGAAAAGGACAACCTTGCTGCGCTGATTCATTTCAGCTCATCCTCTCGACGTCGGTTGCTGGTGCGACTCGATGCCTCCGATCTCCAGGGACCCTCACGGCGACTGCTGGATGACCTCGGCGANAACAACCTTCTCGTCAGCGGCGTTGATCAACTGAACCAAGACCTGCAGGACCAACTGCTGGCGATGGCATGTGGAGAGGTCGACAGCTTCCNTGGCCGGTTGCTGTTGACGGCGGAACGTTATCTGCCGCCATTCAGCAGTGCTNTAGTCCAGATCCGTGTTCCACCACTACGGGTCAGGCGGTCGGATCTTGGCGATTGGATGCGGTACATGATCCGGCAACACGCCAGAAGCCTGGGATGGTCTCGGGCACCNGAGCTGCCCAACNCTGTGGTTCAGCAACTGCAAAACCACGCTTTCGCCAACAATCTCACNGAGCTCGACNCCTTGGTGCAGCGAGCCCTGCGGCANGTTTGCCTGCAACCNCCNGATGNGCACCCGGAGGTTCTTCCAGAAGCTGCGTTTTGGCTNGACANGCATGACCAGCTGTCNCGCTTTGATCTCTGGCGCTGGAAGCCCTGGCTGCGGCAGCTGATGCGATCGCGCACACTCTGGAACGTTCTCCTCTACGGACTCGTCAGCTGGGTATTCCTGGGCGTCAATGTTGCGCTCTGGGCCGGACCACAAACGCGCGCAGACAATCCGGTGCTGATCTTGTTCTGGGCCTGGTGGTGGCCACTCATCCTGCTGAGTTACCCCCTAGTGGGACGTCTGTGGTGTGCGATCTGCCCCTTCATGGTCTGGGGAACGATCAGTCAGAAACTCACGCCNTGGCGCAAACGGATTTGGCCNCATGGTGATCTCGATCGCTGGGCCTCCCCAGCCATGGCCGCCGGTTTCGGCTTGATCCTNGTGTGGGAAGAGGTCTGGAACCTGGACAACACAGCCTGGCTGAGCAGCTGCCTGTTGTTGCTGATCACAGCGGGCGCGGTCATCGGGTCAACAGTGTTTGAAAAACGGTTTTGGTGCCGCTATCTCTGCCCTGTTGGGGGCATGAACGGACTATTCGCCAAACTCTCGATCCTGGAACTGCGAGCCCAATCGGGAACCTGCAGCGGAAGCTGCAGCAGTTACGCCTGCTTCAAGGGAGGACCAGCGCAAGGAGAAGGTTTGGAGACTGACGGCTGCCCATTGGGGACCCATCCAGCACACCTCAGCGATAACCGCAATTGCGTGCTGTGCATGACCTGCACGCAGGCCTGCCCCAATCGATCGGTTCAACTGCGCTTACGCCCCCCTGCCGCCGATCTGCAACGGGAGATGCAAACGCCAAGTGGTGAACGGGGTTTGATTCTGGTGCTCGCCGGGGGCATTTGCCTGCACCACTGGGATCGTCTGCTGGGTTGGCTACCAGGGGCACCCAGCTCCCTGCATGAGGGNCCCCTGCTGCAACGTCTCAGCATCGCTGGGCTAGCTCTAGCCCTTCCCGCGTTGGTCGGTCTTTGGATGGAACGCCGCTGGTTGTACGCCGCACTACCTCTGTTGTGGGCGTTGCTCTTGGCACGACACCTCCCCATCGGCATGGCTGAAGCCGGAACCCTTTTGCCCGATGGNTGGCCGCAATGGCAAGCCGACCCCCATGTCATCGGCTTTTGCCAAACCATCGCGATGATCGTCGGGCTGGGAACAGCACTGGTCATGCTGCGCCGTCTGCTCGTGCCCAATCGACGAACCATGCTGGTTGGCAGCATGGTGTTGCTGCTGCTGGGCCTCGGTGGTCGGTGGCTGGTGCACATCTGACGCGATGACCGATCCACGCCGGGCTCTCAATAAGCGACAACAGGCTCTGCTCTCCGCACTCGCCGATTGCGGAGACGAACTAACAGGTCAACAGCTCCACCNTTCCCTCGCCTCAGGCCCCTCTGCCATGGGTCTGGCAACGGTGTATCGCAACCTGCGTCAACTGCAGCAAAAGGGGCTGATCCGATGTCGTCACCTCCCGACGGGTGAGGCGATGTATGCACCGATTTCACGCGACCGGCACCACCTCACCTGCGTGGACTGTGGAGAAACCATGGCTCTCGACCATTGCCCAATCCATGGGATCGAAGTGCCGAAGGATGCCAGCCAGGNCTTCGATTTACTGTTCCACACGCTTGAATTCTTCGGAATCTGCAGCACCTGCCGTGAGCGGCAGGATTCCCGATGACTCTGGCCGCCACATATTTCGGAGCCAATGGCTGGCTGTTGGAGTTCGACTGCCTGAACGTCCTCATCGATCCCTGGCTGAAAGGAAGCCTGAGCTTCCCGCCTGGTCGTTGGTTTTTACATGGTGAACTCCCTGAAGAACGGCCCATCCCGGAGCCAATCGACCTCCTGCTGCTGACGCAAGGATTGGCCGACCATGCCCATCCAGCCACCCTCGACGCACTGCCNCGCGATCTCCCCATCGTTGGCTCGCCAGCGGCAGCAGCTGTTGTCAAACGCCTCGGTTTCCAAACCATCACCAGCCTGACGCCAGGGCAGCAGTGCGAGGTCGCAGACCTCACGATTCAGGCCACGGCGGGCGCTCCTGTGCCAAAGGTGGAAAACGGATATGTNCTGCGGCACCCAGCGGGACGTTTGTATCTCGAACCCCACGGATTCCTCGACCCCAGCCTGGCCGCTGAACCACTCGATGCCGTCATCACACCGATGGTGAATCTGGGGCTTCTCGGACTTGGCAACTTTGTGAAAGGCAACCAAGTGGTGCCGNAGTTGGTGTCNCGGTTTCAACCCAGCACAGTGCTGGCCAGCACCTCCGGTGGCGNCATTGAATTCGGAGGTGCCCTGAGTGGACTGATTCAACAGGTCGGCACCGTGGCAGACACCGGAGCAGCCCTTAGCGATCAAATCCAGTGGTTGGATCCAACTCCTGGCGTACGCAATGTCCTCCACACAAAACGCTGAGCAGCCAACAAAACCGGGTTAAGCTTTGTAACAAGCGCATTGTCCTAATGGATTCCCGTCAAGCCAACGACAACTGGTTCCAAAACGCAGCGGCTCGCGAGATTCATCTCGAACAGCTCAAGCGAGTGGAATTGTTCAACGGCAGGGCCGCCATGATTGGACTTGTGATCGGAGTGATCACCGAAGGCCTCACAGGCTCAGGAATTGCCCATCAGATCGGCCTCGGTGCTTTGGTGGATGGCTACGCCGCTTGCCAAACCAAGTACCTTCCGTTCTGCTTCTAAAGCCGCACCGCTTTGGTTGTCGCCCTTTGGCGGCGACAGCCTGCGTGCCAGAATCACCCACAAAGCATTAGTTTTTTGACAATTTTCATCGGCAACTTGTCCTGGGACGCTGAGCGTGACGACCTCGTCCACCTGTTTGGTCAGTACGGCGAAGTCAGCAAGTGCTCCCTGCCCCTCGACAGGGACACCGGCCGCAAGCGTGGTTTCGGATTCGTTGACCTTGTGAACGAGGCTGACGAAACCTCTGCGATCAACGANCTGCAAGACGTTGAGTGGATGGGTCGCAACATCACCGTTCGCAAGGCAGAGCCCCGCCGTTGATCTGACAGCGTCAGCGTCAACCTGCTCCAACAAAGCCGACGACAGCTTGAGCTGCGTCGGCTTTTTGGCATGCTCACAACGNGCTTGCANGCAATTCAAGTGGGCGATACTGGGATCGAACCAGTGACAATCTCCTTGTAAGGGAGGTGCTCTACCGCTGAGCTAATCGCCCGTGATGGCCATTGTGCCTGACAACGGGATCCACGAGAGCCATCCTTCAAAACAGACAAGACAATCCATGGCCGCCGGCAGAGACCACGACCGCGCCACTGTTCTTGCCGCATTTCCNTTTGCTGTTCTCATCGGTCTGACCTTGGGACCCAAGGTTGCTGTGTCCGCGGCGCTGGCCTTCTGGATCGGTGGCCTGTGGTTATCTCCAGACCTTGATACCCATTGCCGCGCCTTACAACGCTGGGGGCCCCTGCAGCTGATCTGGTGGCCATACCGGCGGCTGATTCCCCATCGATCGATCTGGTCCCATGGCCCACTGCTAGGCACCTTCACACGACTGCTGCTTCTCAGCGGATGGATCGCTCTCGCTTTGGTCCTCATTCCAGGAATGTCCTTGATCGATGCCCTGACCACGATCGAACCTTGGTGCCGCAGCAACACCGTTCAGATTCTGGGTGCGCTGCTCGGACTCGAAGCCAGCTGCTGGCTGCATTTGATCTTGGATGGTGATCCTCTTCCAACGGAATGGCAGCGACGGCGCCGTCGCTGAAACGATGGGCTGAGAGGGTAGGCCTGGTTCTGAAGTCCGCGATGACCGCGCCAAGCCCCAAGGCCTTGCAGCAGCTGATCGAGGTCGTCGCCCGTCTCCGGGACCCAAACGGTGGTTGTCCTTGGGATCTCGAGCAAACCCATGCATCTCTCGTGCCCTACGTCCTGGAGGAGGCCCATGAGGTGGCCGATGCCATTCGTCATGGCGATGACAACGACCTCTGCGAAGAACTCGGCGACCTGCTGCTGCAAGTGGTGCTCCATGCACAAATCGCCCGTGAGCAGACCCGCTTTGACCTGGACCAAATCGCTGAAGCGATCACAGCGAAGTTGATACGGCGCCATCCCCATGTCTTTGGCGACGACACCGCCGACAACAGCGCCGCCGTCCGCGAGCGCTGGGAACAAATCAAGGCTCAAGAACGCGCCGCGACACAGGCGAGCTCCTGCAGCCCCCTGAGCGATCAACTCAGGGGGAAAGTGCGCGGAATGCCAGCCCTCGCTGGAGCCATGACCATCTCCAAACAAGCCGCTAAAGCTGGCTTCGAATGGGACGACATGGCAGGGGTCTGGAACAAAGTCCACGAGGAACTCGATGAACTCAAGGAGGCCGTAGCCAGCGGCGATCGCAACCATGCCCAAGAAGAATTGGGTGACCTCCTGTTCACGTTGGTGAATGTGGCGCGGTGGTGCGGGATCGGCCCCGAGGAGGGTCTCGCCGGCACGAATCAGCGCTTTCTCGATCGCTTTTCAAGGGTAGAAGCCGCTCTGGAAGGCCAGTTGCAGGGGCGCAGCATCAACGAACTCGAAAGCCTTTGGCAACAGGCCAAAGCCCAAATTCGAGCGGAAACCGACTGAACAACAAACGCGTTAATCGTCCATGGATGGGCGGCTACGACGCTGGCGCTTGATCTCACCCCGCTGCTTTTTGGCCTGCACCCGCCGACGCTGCGAACCACGGGTCGGCCGCGTGGCTTTCCGGGATGGCGGGGGTGGCTTCAGACCATCCCTCAACAGCTCAGCCATCCGAAGCATGGCCTTCTGACGGTTCTGCCACTGCGATCGCTCGTCAGCCACCACAATCCGAAGATCCCCATCGACCAGTCGAGATGCCAATCGCTCGCACAAACGCGCTCGGCGAAACGGCCCCAGCACAGAACACGCCTCAAGGTTGAGCACCAGCTCCACCCGTGAATCGGTGGTGTTCACCCCCTGCCCACCAGGCCCAGACGCACGGGAAAAACGCCACTGCAAATCAGCAGCTGGAATGACCAAACGATCGTTAACGACGAGGTCCTGTGCCATCCAGCCATCGAATCAGATCGGTCGATTCAGGCGACAACAACCTGTAGCGGNGAACAGTGCAATGCAGGAGAAGGAGGGTCAAGGAGCTGCCTCTCTTCCAGAACAACCCCAGTCCCTTCACCATTCCACCACCACATCTAGGTGGTGTCAACAATCCTGTCCCTAGATGTAGTGGCCCAACCAACAAGGAGCCGGTTGCGGAGTTAGCTGGTTCTATCCATCGTTCTCATCGACGTGGTCGGCTGGATCGACGAAGAACATCGCGGTGTGCGTTATGGCCTCGCCGGAGAACTGCTGGTGGAGGAAACCAGCCCGTTTCAGCGCATCAGTGTGATCCGTAGCGAAAGGTACGGCCGCGGCCTGCTCCTGGATGGCTGCTGGATGACCGCCGAATATCAGGAGCGCCACTACCACGAAGCGCTGGTGCATCCAGCCCTTTGTGGTGCCAAATCCATCGAACGGGTGCTGGTGATCGGTGGTGGCGACGGCGGCACCGCCCGTGAATGCCTAAGGCACAGCGGCGTCCAACATCTCGACCTGGTGGAAATCGATGGGCGCGTCGTCGAACTGAGCCAGAAACACCTGGCGAACATTGGCGGCAACGCCTGGAGCGACCCTCGTTTCAAGCTCACGGTGGGAGACGGCATCGCCTGGGCCGCCGAGGCTGCTGAAGCCAGCTATGACGTCGTCCTGGTCGATGGTTCCGACCCTGCCGGACCAGCAGAAGGGTTATTTAACCGCGCCTTCTTCGAACACTGCCGGCGCATTCTTCGACCGGGCGGGGTGTTTGCCACCCAGAGCGAATCACCGGAAGCCTTTCGCGAGGTTCATGTGGCCATGGTGCGATTGCTGCGCGAGGTCTTCGATCACGCCGACCCCCTTTATGGATGGGTGCCGATGTACCCCAGTGGCTGGTGGAGCTGGACCTTTGCGGCGATGGGTGACCCGCGATACCGCTCAGCAGATCCGATCCGGGCGGAGGTGATCGCCGCGGACTGCGAGATTTGGAGTCCCCGTTGGCAGCGGGGTGGTTTCGAGGCCATCCCTGCCTTCATCGAACGGGACCTAAGCCGATGAGGACCCCGTTCGAGAACCCTCTTTTCGACACGGAGGGAGCGATCTACATGGGGTCACGACGCGACCCCAACAACTGCACGGTTGGTCTGTTTGGCGTCCCCTACGACGGCACCACCTCCTTCAGGCCTGGAACCCGCTTTGGACCTGCAGCGATTCGCGAGGTCAGCAACGGACTGGAGACCTACTGTCCGCAGCTCGGGCTGGATCTCGAAGACCTCGCCTTTGTCGACCTGGGGGCCGTGGACATCCCGTTCGGAGCGCCTGAACCCGTGATCGATCAGGTTCGACAAGCCACACGCACCGTGCTCGAACTCGGGCTCAAACCACTGATGTTGGGGGGAGAGCACTCCATCAGTTCTGGAGCTGTGGCTGCGGTTGCTGAACAGCACCCTGATTTAGTTCTCGTCCAGCTCGATGCCCATGCCGATTTGCGCGACGAGTGGCTCGGCTCACGCCACAGCCATGCCTGTGCGATGCGGCGCTGTTTAGACGTCCTCCCCAGTCAGACGCTGTTGCAGCTTTCGATTCGGAGCGGCAGTCGGCAGGAATTCAACGAGTTAGAACGCAGCCATCGGCTGATGGCTGACGTGGCTGCACTGGAGGACGCCCTAATCCCCCTGCACGGTCGTCCGATTTATCTCACCGTGGACCTCGATTGGTTCGATCCAGCCGTTCTGCCCGGCACCGGCACCCCAGAACCGGGGGGATATGTCTGGTCTGATTTCGCGGCGCTTGTTGCTGTGCTGAAGCGGCACCGACTCATCGCAGCGGATGTGGTTGAGCTGGCTCCACAGCTCGATCCAACGGGGGTCAGTGCCGTGCTGGCGTCAAAAGTCACCCGCAGCTTGCTGCTCCTGCTTGGACAGCATCAATAGAAGTGGCGTGCATCCAGACGCTGCTGGCGCAGACGCCCGTGCTGCTTGACCAGCAGATGGAGCACCAACGTGGGATGTCGATGGATCAAGGTCAAAAAACAAGAGCGATCCAGACGGATCAAGGACACCGGCGTTAATGCGATGGCATCCCGGGTGTGGTGATCCCGAAAATCCACCATGTCCTCATAAAAGAAGATCTCGCCCGGTCCATAACGGATGCGGTTCTGAGGACCATCACTGAGCTCAACAAGACCTTGATCCACCCCATAAATCGCATGAACCGCCTCACCGCGACGAAAAATGGACGAACGGGTCGGGAGCGTGATCCGATCGGCCTCGTCTTGGGTCGCGAGGAGATCAACGGGGCTGGATTGTGGGTTGAAGAGATGCAGTGGTTAACAACGCGAACGTCTCAAAAATCATTCCGCAAAACAGACAAAATTCAACTGCGCCGACTGCATTCAGGCGAGATGTCTGCCGAGTTCAAGCTGATGGTCGGACGAACTGACCTGAACAGCATGCAAACGCGGCAGATCTGGGGCTCGGGGTGTCCAGTGGTGACACACGGCTAAATCAGCTGCATCGAGGGGAACCGCCATCCGACGCATACGACACCACCGATCAGTCTCATCAACACCAGAACAGTGCTGACAGGTGCGGCAGCAGAGCGTCTTCTGCAAAAACGGTCACCATCGGAGTCTCAGGCTAAGAACACCAGCCACACCAGACCAGCGAAGACCGCGGATCTTTTGGTTCGCTTCCATGAGCTGAAGCTCTCCATAAGATTGCTCCTCGGCCTTCCTGAGATATGGCATTGCTGCGAACACCCCTTCACGAGCTATGTCGCGATGGAGGAGGGCGAATGGTTCCATTCGCCGGCTGGGAGATGCCGGT
Source organism: Synechococcus sp. ARS1019 (assembly GCA_002690325.1). Taxonomy (GTDB): domain Bacteria; phylum Cyanobacteriota; class Cyanobacteriia; order PCC-6307; family Cyanobiaceae; genus Parasynechococcus. The sequence goes on along the minus strand of NZED01000005.1, from coordinate 70,919 downwards.
GCAATTCAGCGGCTTGATGCAAGAGCACAAGGCCGTGCGCGAAGGGGTGGGAATGTTCGACATCTCCCACATGGGTGTGCTCCGCATCGAGGGCAACAATCCCAAGGACACACTTCAACGGCTGGTTCCCAGCGACCTTCACCGCATCGGTCCCGGTGAAGCCTGCTACACGGTGCTGCTCAATGGGAATGGTGGAATTCGTGACGACCTGATCGTCTACGACTGCGGTGCCCTCGATGCCGAGCGTGGCGTGCTCGTCCTCGTGATCAACGCGGCTTGTGCGGACAGCGATACAGCTTGGATTCGCGAGCAGCTGGAACCAGCCGGCCTCAGCGTGACGGATCTCAAAAATGACGGGGTGCTTTTGGCCCTTCAAGGTCCGCAGGCCATCCCATTACTGGAGCGCCTGAGCGGATCGGACCTAAGTGGTCTTCCCCGTTTTGGCCATACCGAATTGACGCTGCAGGGACTCAGCAAACCCGTCTTCACCGCACGCACGGGCTACACCGGTGAAGACGGTGTGGAGCTCTTGCTCACCGCAGACGATGGCCGAACGCTGTGGCAACAACTGCTGACCGAGGGCGTGACCCCCTGTGGTCTCGGGGCCCGCGACACCTTGCGTCTGGAAGCGGCGATGCACCTCTATGGCCAGGACATGGATGCGGACACCACACCGTTCGAAGCCAGCCTCGGTTGGCTGGTGCACCTAGAGATTCCAGCCGACTTCGTCGGCCGCCAAGCGCTGGAAACCGCTGCTGAAAACGGCCCTACCAAACGACTCGTTGGCCTGAAGCTGACCGGCCGTGCCATCGCCCGCCATGACTACCCCGTTCTGCACAACGGAGAGCGCGTCGGCATCGTGACCAGTGGAACCTGGTCACCGACGCTCGAGGAACCAATCGCCCTGGCTTTTGTGCCTCCAACCCTCGCCAAACTCGGCACCGAGCTCCAGGTGGAGATCAGAGGGAAGGCGCAACCGGCCACGGTCGTGCGTCGCCCCTTCTACAAACGGGCTTAGCCAACGCCGTTGCTGTGGGAAACTCGCCTGTCATTAGACGCGAGATCCCCATGCGCAGCAACGGTTGCGGCGACCTGCGCGAACAGCAGATCGATCAACAAGTGCAGCTGTGCGGCTGGGTTGACCGTCGCCGTGACCACGGCGGCGTGATTTTCATTGACCTGCGCGACCGCAGTGGCACGGTGCAGATCACCGTTGACCCTGACCTGGGAGTCGAAGCCTTCGCCGTGGCAGAACACCTGCGCAGTGAAACCGTGCTGCAGGTGAGCGGAAAAGTGCGCGCACGACCAGCAGAGTCTTTAAACGACAAGCTCGCCACCGGTGCCGTGGAGATCCTCGCCAGCGGGATCACCGTGCTCAACAGCGTGAAAGGGAACCTGCCCTTCCCCGTGTCGGTCCACGACGAAGAAAACACACGCGAAGAATTACGGCTGCGGCACCGCTATCTCGATCTGCGCCGCAAGCGCATGAACGACAACTTGCGCCTGCGGGCTCAAACGATTCAGGCCGCTCGCCGCTTCCTGGAAGAGCAGGGATTCATCGAAGTGGAAACGCCGGTCCTCACCCGCTCCACCCCCGAAGGTGCGCGGGACTATGTCCTGCCCAGTCGAGTCTGCGGTGGCGACTGGTTTGCGCTGCCCCAATCTCCCCAGCTGTTCAAACAGCTGCTGATGGTGGGTGGCATCGAGCGCTACTACCAAGTCGCCCGTTGCTTCCGAGACGAAGACCTGCGCGCCGATCGCCAGCCGGAATTCACCCAGCTGGACATCGAGATGAGCTTCATGGACCAGGAACAAATCCTGGAGCTCAACGAAAGCTTGATCTGCACCATTTGGAAGACGGTCAAAGGCATTGATCTGCCGAGGCCCTTCCCACGGATGACTTGGCACGACGCCATGGAGCGTTATGGCACCGACCGGCCCGACACCCGCTACGGGATGGAACTGGTGACGGTGTCAGACATCGTCAAAGACATGGGCTTCAAGGTGTTCAGCGGAGCCGTCAAAGCCGGTGGGTCCGTGAAGGTGATCGCTGTGCCAGGCGGCAACGACGCGCTGTCGAATGTGCGGATCAAACCCGGCGGTGATGTGTTCAGCGAAGCGCAGGCCGCTGGTGCCGGTGGCCTGGCGTTCATCCGCGTGCGCGAAGGCGGCGAGATCGACAGCATCGGCGCCATCAAAGACAACCTCTCCGATGAACAAAAGCAGGAGCTGCTCAGCCGGACTGGAGCGAAGCCAGGCACCCTGCTGCTCTTTGGCGCCGGTGACACGGCCACGGTGAACAAGGCCCTGGACCGGGTCCGCCAGTACCTCGCCAAGGAACTCGGCCTGGTGAAGCCCGACCGGGACAACGACCAATGGAACTTCCTCTGGGTGGTGGATTTTCCGATGTTCGAATTCAACAGCGACGAAAACCGCTACGAAGCGCTGCACCACCCCTTCTGCGCCCCCAATGCTGAGGATCTCGGCAGCGATGCGTCGAAGTGGGCCGACACCCTGCCCGGAGCCCGGGCCCAGGCCTATGACCTCGTGCTCAATGGCCTTGAGCTTGGCGGTGGCTCCCTGCGCATCCATGACTCAGCCCTGCAACGCCAGGTGCTTCAGACCGTGGGTCTCCCCCTTGACGAAGCCCAAGACCAGTTCGGGTTCCTGATGGATGCCCTGGATGTGGGTGCTCCCCCCCACGGCGGACTGGCCTTCGGCGTGGATCGGATGGTGATGCTGCTGGCTGGAGAGGACTCCATCCGCGACACCATCGCTTTCCCCAAGACTCAACAAGCGCGTTGCCTGATGACCAACGCTCCGGGTGGAGTCGCCGAAAAGCAGCTCGAGGAGCTGCATGTGGCCAGCACCTGGGTCGACCCCAACGACGAAGAGTGATCAGATCCCAAAGGGATTCAGCGCTTTTCGAGCACCTACCCCCAGAAACAGGAAGGCTGAAGGTCAATCCATTGCCTTCAGCTCTTGCCGCGCACACCCCGATCGACTGGGGATTCCCGAGAACGCCGACGCAGCGGAACGACGGACTTGTTGCGCCTGTACCTGCAGGACATCGGCAGGGTTGACCTACTGACCAACGAGGAAGAGGTCACCCTCGCCCGATTGGTCCAACGCCGCGAAACCCTGCTTCAACAGCAGAGGGATCTGGCCAATAGCGATCCAACCATCGCTGAACTTCATCGCCTCGAGGAGCTGCAACGCCGCGAAGCCAATCAGCACAGCCACTGGCCAACCAAACAGGAATGGGCCCGGGCCGCCGGACTGAGCCAGGACGACCTGCAACAACGGATCGATGCTGGGTATGACGCCTGGGCCGCGCACGCGGAGATCAACGCGCGTGAGCTCAAAGTTGCCCTGCGCAATGGTCGGAAGGCCAAAGATCACATGATCCAGGCCAACCTTCGCCTGGTGGTGGCCGTCGCCAAGAAGTACCAACAACGGGGAATGGAACTCCTCGACCTCGTGCAGGAGGGAACCCTCGGTCTTGAACGAGCGGTTGAGAAATTCGATCCCACGAGGGGGTTCCGTTTCAGCACCTATGCGTACTGGTGGATCCGCCAGGGCATGACACGGGCCATTGCAACCCAAAGCCGCACGATCCGGCTGCCAGTGCATGTCACCGAAAAGCTCAACCGCATCAAGCGTGTCCAACAGGAGATCGCCAGCAACGAAGGTCGCATCGCCTCCATCAGCGATCTAGCCAGAGAACTGGGCGTTAGCGAAGACACGGTCCGCCAAACTCTCGCCCGCGTCCCACGCTCGGTTTCGCTGGATACCCGAGTCGGGAAAGACCAGGACACCCAACTGGGGGATCTGATCGAAGACGGGCACGACACCCCGGAACAGACCCTGACGCACCACGAGCTGCACAACGATCTCGAAGAGCTTCTCGACGAACTCACCAACCGTGAAGCCGCTGTTCTGCGACGGCGCTTTGGGTTGGAGGACGACACCCCCCAGACCTTGGCCCAAATCGGAGAGGACCTCCAGCTCTCTCGGGAACGGGTTCGGCAAATTGAAACCCGCGCACTTCTGAAACTGAGGCAACCCCAACGGCGCAGCAAGGTTCGGGATTACATCCAAGGCCTCGATTCCTAGAGCACGGTTTCCAGACGTTTCACCAACACCCATGACAGCCTCCATCGACATCGGCATCTCGACCAAACATCGGCAAGAAATCGCCGATGGTCTGGGTCGGCTGCTGGCAGACACATGGGTTCTGTACGGCAAAACCCATGGCTTTCACTGGAATGTGACCGGTCCCATGTTCACATCGCTCCACGCGATGTTCGACACGCAATACAACGAGCTCTGGGACTCCCTTGACGAGATCGCCGAACGCATCAGAGCGCTGGGCCTACCCGCTCCCTTCGGTGACAGCACGCTGACGAAACTCGCCTCGATCGAGGAAGCAAGCTCGATTCCGCCCGCCATGGACATGGTGAAGCAGCTGATGAGCGATCACGAGGCAGTGGCCCGCACCGCCCGCAGCGTCTTCGAGATCGCTGATGCCGCCAACGATCAACCGAGCGCCGATCTACTCACCCAGCGTTTGCAGGTCCATGAGAANACCGCATGGATGCTGCGCAGCGTGCTGCAGAACTGATGCGTCGCCATCGAGCTGCTCTTCAGCTCTGGCACGACGCCAGGTAATTTGAAGAATCGCCCTGGAGATCATGGCCAAGTTCGTCTTCATCACCGGTGGTGTTGTCTCCAGCATCGGCAAGGGGATCGTGGCCGCAAGCCTTGGCCGACTGCTGAAATCACGGGGCTACAACGTCTCCATCCTCAAGCTGGATCCTTACCTCAACGTGGATCCGGGCACGATGAGCCCGTTCCAGCACGGTGAGGTCTTCGTCACGGAAGACGGAGCTGAGACCGACCTGGACCTGGGTCACTACGAACGCTTTACCGACACAGCGATGTCACGCCTCAACAGCGTGACGACCGGCTCGATTTACCAGTCGGTGATTAACAAGGAACGACGCGGGGACTACAACGGCGGCACCGTTCAGGTGATTCCTCATATCACCGGTGAGATCCGCTCACGCATCCACCGCGTCGCCGCCAACAGCGGCGCCGATGTGGTGATCACAGAGATCGGCGGCACCGTCGGCGATATCGAGTCGCTCCCTTTCCTCGAAGCCATTCGGGAGTTCCGAGGCGATGTGGGGCGGCGGGATCTCGCCTACATCCACGTCACCCTGCTGCCATTCATCGGAACCTCCGGTGAACTCAAAACCAAACCGACCCAACACTCCGTCAAGGAACTGCGCTCGATCGGTATTCAGCCCGATGTGTTGGTGTGCCGCAGCGACCGGGACATCAGTGATGACCTCAAGGGAAAAATTGCTGGCTTCTGCGGTGTTCCCGATCGAGCGGTCATTCCATCACTCGATGCCGACAGCATCTATGCNGTTCCCTTNACCCTGGAGGACGAAGGNCTGTGCCGGGAGGTNTTGGACGTTCTGGATCTCNAAGACCATGCGAGCGACATGGCCGCCTGGGCCCAACTGGTGCACAACCTGCGCAATCCAGGCCCAGCAGTGAAGATCGCGCTCGTTGGCAAGTACGTCCAGCTCAACGACGCCTACCTCTCGGTGGTGGAAGCCCTGCGACACGCCTGCATTGCGCAGAACGCCTCCTTAGACCTGCATTGGGTGAGTGCTGAGCAGCTNGAAAGCGATGGCGCTGACACGCTGCTCCGTGGGATGGATGCCGTCGTTGTTCCAGGAGGNTTCGGCAACCGTGGCGTGGACGGCAAGATCGCCGCCATTCGCTGGGCACGGGAACAACGGGTGCCCTTCTTGGGGCTGTGCCTTGGCATGCAAACGGCGGTGATCGAGTGGGCCAGGAATCAGGCCGGGCTGACCGGAGCCACCAGTGCCGAACTCGANCCGGAGTCTCCGCATCCGGTGATTCATCTGCTGCCGGAGCAGCAAGATGTCGTCGATCTCGGCGGAACGATGCGCCTTGGGGTTTATCCCTGCCGCATCNCTCCAGGAACGCTGGCTCAACGGCTCTATGGCGAGGAAGTGGTGTACGAACGCCACCGCCATCGCTACGAATTCAACAACGCTTACCGGACGCTCTTCCTGGAATCGGGATATGAAATCAGCGGCACGTCACCGGACGGACGGCTCGTGGAACTGATCGAATTGAAAGGCCATCCCTTCTTCACCGCCTGTCAGTACCACCCGGAATTCCTCTCCAGACCCGGACGCCCNCACCCGCTGTTCCGTGGCCTGATTGAGGCGGCCCAACAACGGTTACCGGATTCACCAGCCGCAGCATTGCGCCAATCCGATCAAGCCACTGTGCAATGAGCGCATCGGGGTTCCTCCCTGTCGTGGAGAGCTTTCATTCCCTACAGGGAGAAGGCCATCACAGTGGCCGCAGTGCTTTTTTTATCCGTCTCGCCGGATGTGCAGTTGGCTGTCCCTGGTGCGACACNAAGCACTCGTGGCCNGAAAGCAACCATGAACAGCAGAGCATTGATGCGCTGGCGGACATGGCCCAACAGGCCCGCGACGCCGGTGCGGCCTTCACCGTGATCACCGGTGGAGAACCGCTCCAGCATCAGCTCACCCCTNTGACCGNGGCCCTCCACGAACGCACGAAGCGTCCTGTCCATCTCGAAACCAGCGGAGTGAACCCGCTCAGCGGTGACATCGATTGGGTNACCCTCTCCCCCAAACGCCATCGCCCACCGAGGCCAGATCTCTTGGCTGCATGCAACGAACTGAAGGTGGTGGTGTTCGAACCGGAAGATCTCGACTTCGCCGAAGCGATGGCGACCAAGGTCAACGAGAGCAGCGAACTGCTGCTGCAGCCGGGCTGGGACAGTGAAAGCGGCCAGCATCTGGCCGTGGACCATGTACGCCAGAACCAACGCTGGCGGCTGAGCCTNCAGACCCACAAATGGCTGGGAGTGCGCTGATACTGACTTCGCACCTGCGCCAACCCATGCCAACGATCGCACTGCTCGGCACTGGCCTGCTGGGAGAAGCCATCGGCCAACGCCTGCTTCAGCAGGGCCTGACGCTGCGGGTGTGGAACCGCACGCCAGACCGCTGCCACACCCTGTTGGCCGCAGGAGCCACCCCACTCAAGGAGCTCAAGGGCGCTGCCCAGGGATGTGATGCGGTCATCACAGTGCTGCGGGATGGTGCGGTGACCGCTGAGGTGATTGCTGAGCTCGGATTTTTACAAGGCTCCACGGTGATCCCCATGGGAACCATGGGGGTAAGCGAGAGCAAGGCTCTGGCCAGCCAAACAATGGAGCAAGGNGGCCGCTATCTCGAAGCACCGGTGCTGGGCAGCAAACCCCAGGCCCTCAATGGCACGTTGCTGGTGATGGCCGGCGGCGAACANGNGGTCTTCGACCAGCAACAACTGCTGTTGAANCAACTCGCCAACGCACCACAACGNGTCGGTCCNGTGGGGAGCGGCGCTGCCACCAAAATTGCCCTGAACCAGCTGATCGCCAGCCTCACCCACAGNTTTTCCCTATCGCTGCGGTTGATTCAGCAGGCAGGCGTTCCGGTGGAGACCTTCATGGAGATCCTCCGCCCCTCAGCTCTCTATGCCCCGACCTTCGACAAAAAGCTGCAACGCATGCTCGATGGTCACTACAACGACCCGAACTTCAGCACCGCTTTGCTCCGCAAAGACCTCATGCTGTTTTTGCAAGAGGCGAGTGAACAAGGCCTTCAAGCCGATGGCCTGCAAGGGGTGGCCGCATTGCTGGAGCGAGCTAATGGAACCGATCTCGATGCACTGGACTACTGCGCCCTTCACGAGTTGACGGGGAGCGGCGAGGTTTTTGAATGACGCCATGAGCCAACGCACTGCGATTGCCCTGCTGTCCGGGGGCCTGGATTCAGCCACGGCAGCGGCCCTGGCCAAGGAGGACGGCGATCGCGTCATCGGCCTGTCCTTCGATTACGGCCAACGACACCGCCGCGAACTGGAGGCAGCAGCACAGATCGCTGAACGGCTTGATCTTGCGGAACATCACCGGATCGCAGTCGACCTNGCCGCCTGGGGAGGGTCCTCGCTGACGGATCTCAGCCAGCAGGTTCCCAGCGATGGCGTCGAAGACGGATCGATTCCCTCGACCTACGTCCCCGGACGCAACACGGTGTTTATCGCCATTGGCCTCAGCCTGGCCGAAGCCAAAGGTGCCCATCGGCTGGTACTTGGCGTGAACGCCGTGGATTACTCCGGCTATCCCGATTGCCGGCCTGATTACCTCCACGCCTTTCAAACGCTGGCCGATCTAGCCAGCAAAACCGGCCGNGAAGGCCATGGCACCCAACTCTGGGCACCACTCGTGACCTGGAGTAAGACAACAATCGTGCAAGAAGCACTGCGCCTGCACGTTCCGATCGAGGAGACCTGGAGCTGCTACAGCGGCGGTGATCAACCTTGCGGCGTCTGCGATAGCTGCCGGATCCGTGATGCAGCCCTGCAAGACGCCGGACGACCGGACCTCTGCAGCCACAGCGCCGGATGACAACGCTTCAGCGTCACGTCCTGGCCTGGCACGAGCCCCTGACGGTCGCACGACGACTGGCNGAGCTGCATGGAGAAGACGGTCTGATTTGGCTGGATGGCGATGGCAGCGACCTGGGNCGCTGGGTCACCCTGGCCAGCGCGCCGCAGGAAACCAGACGTTGCCACGGGAGACCCGGTGATCCAGAGGCGAAAAATCCTTTTGAAGTGCTGAGATCACTCCAACCCGGCCACTGGACCGGTTGGCTGAGTTATGAAGCGGCCGCCTGGACGGAACCGGGCAACCCCTGGGCAAGCGATGCGCTGCCAACCCTGTGGATCGCCCGCCATGACCCCGTGCTGCGGTTCGATCTGCAGAAGCAGCAGCTCTGGATCGAAGGCCACGATGCTGAGGCCATCCAAGCTTTGGCGCGTGCCCTTGGGACCCCGAAAAAGACGCAAACGGCAAGACCCGCACCCATCGCTCTCGACTCCTGGCACCACCACACCGATCAACGGGCCTTCGCCGACGGGGTGCGTCGAATCCGCGACCTGATTGCCTCAGGCGATCTGTTCCAAGCCAATCTCACGGCATGCTGCAGCACATCCTGGCCAGAACAGAGCAGTGCGCTGGAGCTGTTTCACAAGGTTCGGCAAGCCTGTCCAGCTCCGTTCNCAGGGCTGGTGATCACCGATCANGCTGAAGCTCTGCTGTCGTCCTCCCCGGAACGGTTTCTTCAAGTGGATTGCAGCGGACATGTTCAAACACGACCGATCAAAGGCACCCGACCACGCCACAGCACACCGGACGTGGATGCCGATCTCGCCGCCGATCTGGTCTGCAGCCCGAAGGACCGGGCTGAAAACGTGATGATCGTCGACCTCCTTCGCAACGACCTTGGCCGAGTCTGCAGCCCTGGCTCCATCCAGGTTCCCCAGCTGCTGGGCCTGGAAAGCTACGCCTCAGTGCATCACCTCACCTCGGTGGTGGAGGGGCAACTTCGCAGAGGACTGAACTGGGTCGACCTGCTGGAGGCATGCTGGCCGGGCGGCTCGATCACCGGCGCTCCAAAACTGCGGGCCTGTCAGCGCCTGCATGCCTTGGAACCCACCAGTCGCGGCCCGTATTGCGGCTCTTTGATCCGCGTGGATTGGGATGGCAGCTTCGACAGCAACATCCTGATCCGCTCGCTGATCCGCCAAGGCTCATCCCTGCGCGCCCATGCGGGATGCGGCATCGTTGCCGACTCCGACCCTGATGGAGAAGCAGAAGAGCTGCTTTGGAAACTCCAGCCCTTGCTGAACTCGCTGACATGAACGCTGCGGTCGCCTGGATTGATGGCCGCTGGGGTCCACCGGCCGACTTGGGGGTTCCCCTCAGTGACCGCGGTCTGCAGCTGTCGGACGGACTGTTTGAAACCATCCTGGTGGAGCAGGGTGAAGCACGGCTGCTGACGGCGCATCTCGATCGCTGGCAAGNGAGTGCCGCCCTGCTCGGGATGGCCCCACCGCCAAACGCATCCTGGCTGGACCCCTTGATCAACGAAGCGATTCAGCGGGCGAACGTCCAACACGGCAGCGCAGCCCTGCGTTTGAACTGGAGCCGAGATAGCGCCGGAAGCCGAGGGATTTCACCATCGGATCGCAGCCCATCTCGCTTCTGGCTGACCTTACAGAGCATCCAGCCCAACCATCAGCCGATCACGGCGATCACCAGTGCACTGGAAAGGCGCAATCCCCACAGCCTGCTGAGCCGATGCAAAACCTTGAGTTACGGCCAGGCCATTCAGGCACGACGGGAAGCGGAGCAGCGAGGAGCCGATGACGCCCTGCTTCTCAACACCAATGGAGAGTTGTGCTGCGGAACCGTCGCCACCCTGCTGGTGCAACGCGAGGGACAGTGGTTCACCCCACCGCTCAGCAGCGGTTGCCTTCCCGGGGTCATCCGCCATCGCGGCATCCAACGCGGATGGATCGAGGAAGCATCGCTGGGGCACACGCTTCAAGCGAGCGATCAAGCGGTGTTGGTCAACAGCCTGAGCTGCCGTCCACTCCGAAGCATCGATGACCGACCCCTCAAGCTCAGCGACGACGGCTTGACACTTTGGGCTCAACTCAGCCGGTAAAAGGCACGATATCAAGTGAATATCGTGCCAAACAATGTCAGACGCTCAAGAATTGATCCACGACCGACTGGCTGAGATCACTGGTGGGGCCACTGGCAACAATGCCGCCCCGCTGCATCGCGTAATAACGATCCGCTTGGCGCACAAAGTGCAAATGCTGCTCCACTAACAGCACGCCAATCCCTGTTTCAGCAATGATCCGCCGGACGGCCGCTTCGATGTCTTGAACGATGTTGGGCTGAATGCCCTCCGTTGGTTCATCGAGCAAAAGAAGTTTGGGCTTGCCCAGCAAGGCACGGGCAATCGCCAGCTGCTGCTGCTGACCACCACTGAGGTCTCCACCCTTACGNGGCAAAAACTCCTGGAGGACCGGGAACAGTTCGTAAACGAACGGATCGATTCGGCGATTCCGACCAAGCCCGCCGGGGAGAGCCTCCATGCCAAGCATCAGGTTCTCTTCCACAGTGAGCTGCGGAATGATCTCGCGCCCTTGGGGCACATACCCCACACCGGCCCGAGCCCGTTGGTGGGGCGCCTGACGATCAAGCCCATCGCCATTGAAGACAATGTCGCCAGTGCGGGGGCTCAACAGACCAATCAAGGATTTCAACAGCGTGGTTTTTCCCACACCGTTGCGCCCGATCAGACAAACCATCTCACCGGCCTTCACGGTGAGATCCACATCCCGAAGGATGTGACTCTCGCCGTAATAGGTGTTCAAACCACGGATTTCCAGAAGCGTCGTCATCCGTTCTCCTCCTCAGTGGTGCCGAGATAAACCTCAATCACGCGGGGGTCCACCTGAACCTGATCCATGGTTCCCTCGCAGAGCACATGGCCTTGGTGCAGCACGGTCACAGGGCTGTCCAAACGGCGGATGAACTCCATGTCGTGCTCAATCACCAAGACGGTGTGATCGCCAGCGAGAGACTTGAGCAGATCCGCCGTGAGGTCGGTCTCCTCGTCGGTTAATCCAGCCACTGGCTCATCCACCAACAGCAGGTCAGGATCCTGGCCGACCAACATCGCAATCTCCAGCCATTGCTTCTGCCCATGGGACAGGGAGCCCGCAGCCCAATCGGCCCNGGCTTGCANATTGACGATGCCCATTAAGTGATGGACGCGATCCCGCTGNTGGGCNCTGAGCCCACCAAACAGCAACGACCAAGGCTGCTTGGGACGACTGACGGCCAAGGCCAGATTTTCCTGAACACTCAGCTGCTCAAACACCCTTGGGCTCTGGAATTTGCGGCCAATCCCCAGACGCGCAATGCGATGTTCGCGCTGACCGACCAGCGANCGCCCTTTGAACACCACCTCACCTTGCGTTGGAGCGGTCTTGCCNGTGATGACATCAAGGAAGGTGGTCTTACCGGCACCATTGGGGCCGATCACAGCACGGAGTTCTCCGGGCTGCAGGCTGAGGTTGAGATCTCGAAGCGCCAGAAAGCCGTCAAAACTGACGGTGATCTGACGCAGTTCCAACAGNGCTGAACTCATGGCTGCACCTCCTCCTGTCCTTCAAGTTCGAGGCGGGGATACGTGGCACTGCGGCGCACGATCCCCAAACTGTTGAGCGTGTGCCCCTGACGGATCAACCAGTCGCCCTGGCGACTCATCCAAGGGGATGTGGCATTGCGACGGATCAGGGTCTGGCCCAAATGGATCAAGGCATTCCCCAAGTTGTTGAGCCCAAANCCCAAACGAGTCATCCAATTGCCTGGTCCTTCCCCNCGGAACCAGCCGATCACCCCTTCTGGGAGCGCAGTCACCACAAGGATGAAGAGACCACCTTGGATGAACAACCAGCTCTGAGGCAGCGCCTCACTAACCAAGCTTTTGGCGTAAGTGATCGAAACGGCGCCGAGAATGGCGCCAACCAAGGTGCCCCGACCGCCNACNGCAACCCAGATCACCATCTCAATCGAGAACGGCACCGTCATGTATTGCGGCGAGACGATGCCGGATTGAACCGTGTAGAGAGCTCCACCGATGCCAGCAAGGCCGCCGGCAATCGCAAAAACAATGGTTTTAAACAGCGTTGGGTTGTACCCGGCGAAGCGCAACCGAGGCTCGTCATCTCGAATCGCGATCAACACATCACCAAAACGNCCACGNACGACCCAGCGAAGAAACAGCCAAACCAANATCACCACGACCGCGGTGAGCCAATAAAACCCCCGCTGCATCTCTGGNGATCCCACCTCCTGANCGAAGAGTTGGGTCACATTGGTGGTCAGACCATTGGTGCCATTGATCAGCTTTTGCTGGCCGTTGAAGAAATTGAAGAAAACAAGCAAAGCCGCCTGGGTCAGGATCGAGAAATAGACCCCTTTGATCCGGTTGCGGAAGACCAAGTTGCCAAGCACCGCAGCCAAGGAGGCAGGAATCAACCAGATCGCGACCAGGGTGAAGAGCGGTGAATGGAACGGCTCCCAGAACGCGGGGAGACGGTCAACGCCATAAAGCCCAAAAAACTCTGGAATGCCNTTGGGTAGGCCATCCGAGCTGTTGAGCTGGAGGTACATCGCAGCTGCATAGCCACCCAGGGCAAAAAAGATGCCCTGGCCGAGGCTCAGCAACCCGGTGAAACCCCAGATCAAATCGATGCCAAGGGCAACGATGGCTAAAGAGAGAAAACGGCCNAGCAGGTTGAGCCGAAAGACGGGCAACACCTCCGGNGCCGCCACGATCGCNGCAATCAGCAGCACCCAGAACAAAACCAGGGGCCAGCGGTGTCGTTGAAATGCTTGCAACATCAGATCAAGCCTCCACCATGCGTCCCTTCTGCGGGAAGAGACCCGCGGGACGGAATTGCAAGAACAGCACGATCAGTGCGAACACCATCACCTGGGCCATGCTTGTGGTGGCAAAGAACTCAACGAGACCGGCNAGCGGTCCAGGCATATCGGGCCAAATCGTGAGTAGACGTCCNGCACCGATCACATCGGTGAGAACACCAATNGCGAAGGAGGCCAACACCGTGCCGAGCAGATTGCCAACACCGCCAAGCACAACAACCATGAAGCAGCCCACGATGTAAGAGCCGCCCACATTGGGGCCNACCGATCCGAGCAGGGAGACAGCCACACCAGCCACTCCCGCGAGACCGGATCCGATGCCAAAGGTCAACACGTCGACCGTATTGGTAGGGATGCCAAGGCAATCACTCATGGAACGGTTCTGCGTTACCGCACGAATCCGCATGCCCCAAACGCTTCGGTTCAAGAACCAGGTCACACCGATCACNGCAACGACCGTCATCACGATGATCACCAGCCGTGGCACGGGAAAGGTGATGTCCATCCACTCAATCCCTCCCCGCATCCACTTGGGAGCCGTCACGTCGACGTTGCGGGATGTCGCCCGTGCAATCCGGCCAATCTGAGACGACAACCCCCCAGCCAACAGCACGCCTCCCAGTGCAGAGACAGCCCAGCTTCCTGCGCGCACAAGTCGCGCACGAGGCCCCTCCAGAACATGGGCTGGAAGCAACAAGGGGAGACCAAAGCCCAACATCAGCGCCAGCATCAAGCCAGCGGCATGGGCCAGCGNCACACTCCGCACAAACTGCTGGAGAATCAAGCTGACGCCCCAGGTGGCGAGCAGTGTCTCGAGGGGATTGCCATAGAGACGGCGAATAATNGTCCTCTCCAGAAGAATCCCAACAACACCGCTAACCAGGAACGCGATTGGAATCGCTACAAGGACGTAGAGGTTGTAGATCGGTGCCAGGGCAGGCAGCTTGAAGATGAGCTGCACCACATACGTGGTGTAAGCCCCGAGCATGATCAGCTCGCCATGGGCGAGGTTGATCACGCCCATCAGACCAAAAACGATCGCCAGTCCAAGGGCGGCCATCAGCAGCACGGAGCCGATGGCCACACCGTTGAACAAGCTTTCAAAGAGCAGTTGCACGGTTGTCTGAAACGAAGCGTTCAGTGAAACGACGAAAGGAGGAGCCCGATAACGAGCTCCTCCAAAGGGAGATCAGGATGTGATCAGAGGATCAGAGCTTGTAGCGCTCACCCTTGGCGTCGTCGGTCCAATCGCAAGCGAAGCCCGTGGAGCTGGGCTCAAACTGGTTCCAGGCCTGAGGAGCAATCGGGCCGTCGGTCTCCTCGAGGATGTCGAACTGACCATCCTTGGTGATCTGACCGATGCGCACGGTCTGCGACAGGTGATGGTTCGGCATCACGGTCACCTTGCCTTGAGGCGCATCAAATTCGATGCCAACCAGTGCTTCGCGAACCTTGTCGTCATCGAAGCTGCCGGCCTTCTCAACGGCGGCCTTCCAGAGATAAACCATGTTGTATGCCGACTCCTGGGGGTCAGCAACCTGACGATCAGCGCCGTACTTGGCCTTGAAGTCAGCGGCGAACTTCTTGGATGCCGGGGTGTCGATCGACATCATGTAGTTCCAAGCGCCGTAATGGCCTTCNAGGAACTCGGAACCAATCGTGCTGATCTCCTCCTCTGCAATGGAGTAGCTCATCACGTAGTAGCCGTTCTCAGGCGTGATGCCGGCGTCCTGAATCTGCTTGAAGAANGCGACGTTCTGNTCACCATTGAGGGTGTTGATGATCACACCGCCATCAGGCAGAGCGTCCTTGATCTTGGCAATGATTGGAGCAACTTCTGTGTTGCCCAGGGGCAGGTAGTCCTCACCAACCACTTCGCCACCCAGAGACTTCAGCTGCTCTTTNGTGATGGTGTTGGAGGTGCGGGGGAAGACGTAGTCCGAACCCACCAGGAAGAAGGGCTTGCCAGCGGCAGGCGACTTCTCATACATGAACTTGGTNGCAGGCTCCGACTGCTGGTTCGGAGTTGCACCGGTGTAGAAGATGTTGTTGGAACACTCCTGACCCTCGTACTGAATCGGGTAGTAGAGGAAAGCGTCCTTGGATTCGTAGACGGGCAGCATCGCCTTGCGGCTTGCAGAGGTCCAGCCACCGAAGACGACAGGAACTTGGTCCTGATCAATCAACTTTGCAGACTTCTCAGCGAAGGTGGGCCAATCGGAGGCACCGTCCTCGACGATGTAGTCAATTTTGAACTTCTTACCGTCGACTTCCACGCCACCAGCGGCGTTGATCTCATCGATCGCCATTTTCTCAGTGTCCACCAAGGTGGACTCGGAGATGGCCATGGTGCCGGTCAGCGAGTGCAGGATGCCGACGGTGACCGTGTCGTCGTACTCAACGTTGGCGGCGTTGTCGTCGCCACCGCCGCAGGCGGTCACTGCGAGACCCAGCGAGGCTGCCGCGAGACCGGCAAACAGACGCTTGGAGATAGGGGTGCTCATGGAATTCACAACACGAAATTCGGTGCGCGCCTGACGACGGCAGCCGATCGAAGGTAAGGATCACGATGAGAACGGATTGGTATCAATGCGAACCAAATCCGGACTGCGTACCAGACCGATCAGGAATTTGGTAGCTGTTGAAACACAAACGTCGTCACTCTGTCCAGGCCTTCACCGCTATGGAGATTGGTGAAGCAAAAAGGACGATCACCACGCATGCGCACGGTGTCGCGTTCCATCACATCCAGATCAGCACCGACCAACGGAGCCAGATCAATTTTGTTGATCACCAACAAGTCCGACCGTGTAATTCCTGGCCCCCCTTTGCGCGGGATCTTGTCACCGGCCGCGACATCGATCACATAGATACAGAGGTCAACGAGCTCGGGGCTGAAACTGGCAGCAAGGTTGTCACCCCCGCTTTCCACCAACACCAGATCCAGGCCGGGGAACTGCGCTTCCAGTTCTGCCACGGCAGCACGGTTGATCGAGCAATCCTCACGGATGGCCGTATGCGGGCAGCCACCCGTTTCAACCCCACGGATTCGCTCCGGCTCCAACGCACCAGAACGCGTCAAAAACTGCGCATCTTCCTGCGTGTAGATGTCGTTGGTGACGACAGCGAGCTGAAGCCGATCGCGGAGAGCCCGACACAGCGCTTCCACCAATGCCGTCTTCCCTGATCCGACCGGACCAGCCACTCCCAGGCGCAACTTGCTGCCCATCAGCTTCGAAACAGGCGTGAATACAGCTCAGCATGGGCCAGTTGAGCCATGGATGCTCCAACGCCAGCACTCCAAACCTGGCGCGGATCTTGAACAAACAAGTGATGAGCTTGACGCTGGATCAATGGCAACAGGCGCTGCTGGAGCACCTGAGCCCGGGTAGGTCCCAAGGGGACCAAGCGCACGGCCGCACTCAATTGATTGGCCACCCATCCATAGAGATAGCCCTCCACCATCTCCTGCTCAGACACCTGGAGGGACATCGCGGCCCAGGCCCAAGCCGCCGGCCAAGCCAACACCAATGGCTCGGGCAAGCGGAAACCCATCTCCGCCAAGAGCTCGATGAGCGACCCTCCCATCTGACGCTGCTGGGCTCGCATCTCCATCGCTTCCCGGGTCGCCAACAACCATCCATCCAGCTCCACGACGGAACCACAGGCCGCTCGATCCCCGTTGCGCGTCCAGGCTTTCAACCCAGAAGAGAGCGTTGGCAAAGCAGCCGCCTCAAGCCGTACGGCGCCACGCTCCAGCTCACTGGTCAGCCAAGACTCCACCCCTGACGCATCGCGCAGAGCTCCGGCTTGCACCATCACCTCCAGACCCTCGGAGTAACTAAACGCCCCAACCGGAAGCGCCGGACTCACCAATTGCAATAACGACAGAGAGCTCATGCCGACGCGTGCTCATGGGCATGGTGATGACCTCCGCCGTAGGCACCACCCTCTGGCACAAACGGNCGNTCACAAGAACTCACTTTGAGACCCCNGCTGCGGAGCATGGCCTCCAACACGGAGTCCTTCAGCAACCACAACTCCTCGGGGTGCAACTCGAGGGGCACGTGGCGATTGCCGAGGTGATAAGCAGCCTGAAGCAGCTCCAACGCCGTCGTCGCTTGCACCCGCAGCAATGGTTCAGGGGCCGCGACCACGGACACCTGCAGAGTCCTGGATCGATCCATCAACTGATCACCCGGCTGAAGCGGGCCTTCCCGTGGCAGCTGAAGCAACAAATCACGCCCACAACTGGACCGCCGGCGACCACGCAACACCGTGCGCTGCTCTGCCGTGAGGGGCAGCTGCAACGAAGGCAGCGCAGACGACACCGAAGACGTCTCCGACGATGACTCCGTCGACAGGCGATGCTCCAACACAATCACAGCGTCAGCCACCGGTGCACCCCACAAGGGCTTCAGCCTGCCCAGGCGGCAGCTTCAAATTTGGTGTGCGTTGCTACAGAGTGATCGACCTGGCCCGGTTGAGCGTGGAGGGATGCAACGCCTCGATCCCTGGCATGGACATTGCCAGCTTCAGTTGGCGCGATCTGGCGATCGCACGCGCCATCAAGGCGGCTGCAGTTCACCCCTGAAGCTTCTGCGCGCCGAAGACGGCGATAACGGACGCTGCGAACTACCGATCCTTCACACCGCCGGTGGCCTGGTGGGCGGTGACCAACTCAGCATCAACCTTGAGCTAGCGCCCAACAGCCGCGGACTGATCACCAGCGTGGCCGCCCAAAAGGTCTATGGCTCCATCGGTCGCAGCCAGCTCAAGCCAGAAGGATCCTGGGCCCAACAGACGGTGACCTGCCAACTCAGTGGTGGCAGTGATCTCGAATGGCTGCCCCAGGAGCTGGTGCTTTATGCCGACGCTCTCTACGAGCAGCAGCTCACGGTGCAACTCCCTGCGGACGCCTCCTTCCTCAGCGCGGAGATCGTGCGACTCGGGCGTACGGCCGCTGGTGAACAGCTGCAACAGGGCCGGTGGCGGTCCGGACTGAGCATCCAGCGCTTGAACAACACCACATCCGAACCCCAAAGCTGGGAACTGGTGGACCGGCTTGAGCTGGCCGGCAAAAGCCTGGCTGACCTCCACGGCCTTCACGGCCAGCCGGTGTTCGGATCATTGGCTTGGGCCGCTCCGATGCCGATGACCGCGGAGATCCTGGATGACCTACTGAACGGAGCACGTCAAGATCGCGAAGGCCTCGCGGGAACAATGCATTGCAGCGCTCTCGATCAAGGATTCATCGCCCGCTACGCAGGCCCCTCAAGCCGTGATGCCCGCTTCTGGTTCAGTCGCATCTGGAAGCGCACTCGCCTGCTGCGCAACCTGAACGAACCCAGGATTCCAAGAGTCTGGCCGTTGCAGGAACTGCCTTTAGAGCAATCAGCGTTCACAACGAACACTGCAGGGACGACAACGGCGACACACTGAAGACGACCGAGGCCCCCCATGCATCTCAGTCCCCAGGAAAAGGACAAGCTCCTGATCGTGACCGCCGCTCTGCTAGCGGAACGCCGACTCCAGCGCGGCCTGAAATTGAACCATCCTGAAGCGGTCGCCTGGCTCAGTTTTCTGATTCTCGAGGGCGCCCGCGACGGCAAAAGCGTGGCGGACCTGATGCAAGAAGGCACCACCTGGTTGCGACACGATCAGGTAATGGAGGGGGTGGCGGAGCTGGTGCACGAAGTGCAGATCGAAGCGGTCTTCCCCGACGGCACCAAGCTCGTGACCCTGCACGACCCCATTCGCTGAGGCAAGACCGATGGCAGCACTGATTCCGGGCGAACTTCTCCCCGAACCGGGCGAGATCGAGCTCAACGCAGGGCGTCCCGTTACCACCATCCATGTTGCCAACAGCGGCGATCGACCGGTGCAGGTTGGCTCTCACTTTCACTTCGCCGAAGCCAACGCCGCTCTGGAGTTCGACCGAACGGTCGCCCGGGGCCAGCGACTCGACATACCTGCCGGCACGGCGATCCGCTTCGAGCCGGGCGACAGCCGCGACGTGAACTTGATCCCCTTCGCCGGTGCCCGTCGGGTAATCGGCTTCAACGGCCACATCAACGGACCCCTCGACGCCTGATCCATGCCCTATCGCATTTCCCGCCAGGCCTACGCCGAAACCTATGGCCCAACCACCGGAGACCGCATCCGCTTGGCAGATACGGAGCTGATCCTGGAGGTGGAAAAGGACTACACCGTGTATGGCGATGAAGTGAAGTTCGGCGGCGGCAAGGTGATTCGCGACGGCATGGGCCAAGCCCAAACGCCTCGATCCGAAGGAGCCGTCGACACGGTGATCACCAATGCCCTGATCCTCGACTGGTGGGGCATCGTCAAAGCTGATGTGGGCCTGAGGGACGGACGCATCGTCGCGATTGGCAAAGCCGGCAACCCCGACACCCAAGAGGGCGTGACGATCGTGGTCGGCCCGGGCACCGAGGCCATCGCTGGGGAAGGGCACATCCTCACGGCCGGCGGCATCGACACCCACATTCACTTCATCTGCCCCCAGCAGATCGAAACGGCTCTGGCAAGCGGCGTCACCACGCTGATGGGGGGCGGCACCGGACCAGCCACCGGCACCAATGCCACCACCTGCACCCCCGGAGCCTTCCACATCGGCCGAATGCTGCAGGCAGCCGAAGGCCTGCCCGTCAATCTGGGCTTCTTCGGCAAAGGCAATGCCAGNACCCCGGAAGCCCTGGAAGAACAGGTGCGGGCNGGNGCCTGNGGCCTGAAGCTGCACGAAGACTGGGGCACAACGCCCGCCACGATCGATGCCTGCCTATCGGTGGCCGATCGGATGGATGTGCAGGTGTGCATCCACACCGACACCCTCAACGAAGCCGGTTTCGTTGAGGACACGATCGCGGCCATCAAGGGCCGCACCATTCACACCTTCCACACGGAAGGCGCCGGCGGCGGCCATGCCCCGGACATCATCAAAATCTGCGGCGAAGCCAATGTGCTGCCCAGCAGCACCAATCCCACCCGGCCCTACACCCGCAACACACTCGAGGAACACCTCGACATGTTGATGGTGTGTCACCACCTCGATCCGAAGATCCCGGAAGACGTGGCGTTCGCCGAATCCCGCATCCGACGAGAGACAATCGCGGCCGAAGACATCCTTCACGACCTCGGTGCGTTCTCGATCATCGCCAGCGACTCCCAGGCGATGGGCCGCGTTGGCGAAGTCATCACCCGCACCTTTCAGACCGCCCACAAGATGAAGGTGCAGCGCGGCGCCCTGCCGGAAGACTCCAGCCGGAACGACAACCACCGCCTCAAGCGCTACATCGCCAAGGTCACGATCAACCCCGCACTGGCCCACGGCATCAGCAACGAGGTGGGGTCGATTGAAACCGGCAAGCTCGCCGATCTGGTGCTGTGGAAGCCAGGCTTCTTCGGCATTCGCCCGGAACTCGTGATCAAAGGCGGATCGATCGTGTGGGCCCAGATGGGCGACGCCAACGCCTCGATTCCCACCCCCGGCCCAGTGCACGGCCGGCCAATGTTCGGCGCCTTTGGCAAAGCACTGGCCCCCAGCTGCCTCACCTTCGTCAGCGCAGCAGCCATGGATGCCGACATCAAAAACCAGCTGGGATTGGAACGCCCATGCATGGCGGTGAGCGACACCCGCAGCGTCGGCAAAAGCAGCCTCAAGTTGAACTCGGCGCTCCCCAAGGTGAGCGTTGATCCACAGACCTATGAAGTGTTCGCCGACGGTGAACTACTCACCTGCGAACCAGCGGAGGTCTTGCCCCTGGCCCAGCGCTATTTGCTGCTTTGAGCACCACCCTGCTGGTGGTCCAGCACGTCGATCGCGAAGGTCCCGATCTGATCGGCAGCCTCGCCCGGGACCAAGGCATGAGGATCCAAACCATTCGGCCAGACCAGGGAGACCACCTTCCCAATCCAGACGACTGCCCGAACACCATCGCCTTGGTGCTCGGTGGGCCCATGGGGGTGAATGAGCGCTACCAATCCGAACTGAACTGGTTGCAGCGTGAGCTGAACTGGCTCACCGCCTGGCACCAGCAAAACAAGCCAGTGATCGGGATCTGTTTAGGCGCTCAGCTTCTGGCGGTAGCAGCGGGTGGATCCGTTGAACCCCTGCAGATTGGAGACCCACCGCAACCACTGCGGGAGGTTGGCATTGGAGCGATCCATTGGGTGATCAATCCCAACGAGGAGCCCTGGCTGCAGGGGCTCCATGCCAGCGAACTGGTCCTGCATTGGCATGGTGACCGCATCCGCCTGCCCGATAACGCCACCCTGCTGGGGTCGTCCTTGCACTGCGCGGAACAGGTCTTCCGCATCAACCACCATGCCATCGGCCTCCAGTGCCACTGGGAAGTCACTGGACCCTCTCTGGAACAGTGGATCACCGAGGACTACGACTACGTCGTGGGAGCCATGGGTCCCGATGGCCCCTCCGCACTTCGTCAACAGTGGGATGCAACCGGCGCGGCCATCGAACGCCGCGGTCGGATCGCTCTGGCTCAGATCCTGTCGCAGCTCAGCAATCAGATCCCCTAAGCCGGGGTCGTCGTGCGCTGCACCGTCCGATTCAACGTGCGCAGTTCAGAAAGCTCATCGCGCCATTGCTGCGCCCAAAGATCCTGACTGCGCTCATAAATGGCCATCAATTCACCAACCGCCTGATCGCGGTAATCCACCCGCAAATCCAACAGCGGGAAGGCAGCGTCGCCACTGATTTGCAGGGCGGCTGAGGTGGAGGACGCCGCACGTCGATCCCCGCCGGCAGCTTCCCCTGCCTGTAGGGCATGCATCAAGCGTCGCCCAAGTTTCCAAGACGGATCACTCGCCAGAAACGTCTCTTCCATGGCCAGAAGAACGGACTCTCCAACCAAAAAGTTCCCGGCAACGGAACAATCCTGACGGTGGCGATGGCCAGCCCAATCCCCGCAATTAGGACCTGTCCAACAGCCGGTCCGCCCCTGGTGATCGATCAAATGAAATTGACGCCGATCGCGATGGCTGTCATCGAGCAGCAACGTCTCCAACACCTTGTTGGCATCGGCGCACTGCTCAAGCCGTTCCAAGCCACAAATCCCCAAATAGGGATTGGTATGGGCCTGCGTTGCCACAGCTCCCACCCCAGAACGAATGTGGGGCACGGTGGAGCCGACCGCCAGATGGCATGTGGCAACGGCCACACCAAAGCGGCCATTGCTGCCGTCTCGGGCAACGATCGAGAAGGTCATAACAACCGATCCAACCGCTGAAGCGCCTCCAGGAGCACAGCGGTTCCTTCGCTGCACTGCTCTGCACTGGTGAACTCAGCGGCAGAGTGACTGAACCCCCCGCGACTGGGAACGAAGATCATCCCCATCGGCCAGCGGCGACCCAGCTCTTGGGCGTCGTGACTCGCACGACTCGGGAGACGACTTTGGCTGAGGCCTAAAGCGGCGGCAGCAGACGACACAGCGTCCATCACCAAGGCGTCGGCTGGCGTCGGCGCTACCTCAAATTGAGGATCAAGCTGAATCGAACACGGACGGCGCTCTCCAATCCGTTCCAAATCCAGCATCAGGCCATCCACGAGCTCCTGAAGCACCAAGGGGCTGAGATCGCGAAGGTCAACCGTCATCTCAACGGTGCCCGGCACCACATTGGCGGCGTTGGGCCAAACCTGAAGACGCCCAACGGTGGCGACTGGATCACCGGGATGGCGAGTCGCCAGGGCTTCGATCGCCAGGACCACCTCAGCGGCCGTGACGAGAGCGTCCTGCCGAAGCGCCATGGGCGTTGTGCCGGCGTGGTTGGCTTGGCCAGCGATCCG
This sequence comes from Synechococcus sp. ARS1019, assembly GCA_002690325.1. Lineage (GTDB taxonomy): Bacteria > Cyanobacteriota > Cyanobacteriia > PCC-6307 > Cyanobiaceae > Parasynechococcus. The sequence goes on along the minus strand of NZED01000005.1, from coordinate 47,655 downwards.
AATCGTGAATCGGCGCTGCCCCACCACACCTTCCACAACTCCGATGGAATCCCCACGGGACTCGAGGACCGAGCCTTGCTCCACATGCAGTTCAAGGAAGGCAGCGATCGCATCGTCATCACGACATGCCGAGGCCAGCGAAGGCCAATGCCCCCCAATGCGTTCCAAATTGACGGCGATGGGATCACCGTTGCTTGTGGTGTAGTCCGCTGCATCGGAACTGGCCGTTCCCGCCATCCCCTTGCAGCCCACCATGGTGGACTCTTCATCGGCGAAGGCGATCACTTCGAGGGGATGACGAAGGCGGCGACCCTTGGACTGCAGAGTCCGCACGACTTCCAAACCGGCAAGGACGCCCAACGCCCCATCGAAATGACCACCCGTCGGAACCGTGTCGATGTGCGATCCGGTCACCAGCGCAGGGAGATCTGAGTGCTCTCCGTCTAACCGTCCGATCAAATTGCCAGCGGGATCAACACGAAGGCTCAGGCCTGCCTCCGTCATCCATTGGGCGAGCAACTGGCGTCCGTCGCAATCAGCCTTGGTGAATCCGCGGCGACAAACACTGCCGTCCTGTTGTGCACCAACCTCAGCGAGTTGCTCGATGGAGCGCTGCAACCGATCAGCATCCGGAGTGAGTGGCCGGCCAAGATCCGGCGCCACTGAAGGTTGTTGACGCGCAGCGGCGACGACCAAAAACCGAACCTCAGATCAAAGAAGGTTGAGATTCGCTGGATGAAACCGAACCGCCTGTAGTGACGGCGACCATTTCATCCTGATCAAAGAATTCTCAGGAACTCTTCAGACCGGGAGCGGAGCGGGGGCATACCAGCCAAGGCGATCGGCTTTCTGACGAGCCATCTTCGGAAGATCAGCCGCCACAAACATCCGATGCAGCATCTGGACGCCCANNAGATGGTTGATNACCGCNTCCATCTGCACGCGTTCGGCATCCGTNGTGGCTGGATNCTCATGGCGTACAAAAAGAGCACGGACTCCTGCTTTGCTGAGCAAACCAGCCGCATCGATNGCGGCATCGCTGAGGTAGTCATCGGCGAGCCGCTTCATCTGCTGCCATTTCTCCGGCTCGGTATGGGCCGGCGGCGCCATNAAGGCAAATTTNTCCCGCTTGTAGAGCACCTCAGGCANCAGCCCNGCCATGGCTTCTCGCAGCACGTATTTCTCGGTCTTGCCCTTGATCCGCAACTCCGGTGGCACCTGCACCGCAGCTTCAGCGAGGTGGTGATCCANAAACGCCGGTCGCGCCTCCATCGAATGGGCCATGTCGACCCGATCCCCTCCCCAGGTCAGGATTTGACCCTCAAGCATGGTCTTAATCCANACGTACTGAGCCTTATCCAAAGCGTGGCGACCCTCGAGCTGCTCAGGGTCGAGTTGATCGGCGATGGCTTGCCCTGGCGAGTAGCCATCGAGAGCCNGNCGATGGTCATCGGCCAACAAGTCTGGAACGAGAGGCGCGCAGGCCAGCCAAGGNTGNAAACAGCTCGGCGTAAAGCCAACAACNGCAGCAAGCGCTGGATCATCCACCTGATCAGCCGCCAACATCGCGCCCTGAACCAGAGCATTGGAATCCTGCANCACGCTTTCCCAACGCGCCCGTTCGGCATCNGCGAGGTCATCAAGACCATGCAGGAACATGTCTCGCCGGAACGCGGGGTAACCGCCAAANAGCTCGTCTGANCCTTCACCGGTCATCACAACCTTGTAGTCAACGCTGTTGACATGGCGACTCATCAAATATTTCGCCACCGCCAGGGTGTTNTAAATCGTGCGCTCGGTGTGCCAGAGCGTCTGTTCCATGTGGCCGTACAACTCGCGACCAGACAGACGCATCACGTCCTGCTGGGCTCCGGTGGCCTGCGCCATCTCCTCNGCGATCGGCGATTCGTCGTATCGCGCNTCGTCAAANCCAATCGTNAAGGCCTTCACAGGGCTCTGACTCACCGCAGACGCCAACCCNAGAATCGAACAGCTGTCGATGCCACCGGAGAGATAACAACCCACCGGCACATCAGCCACCATCCGCAGCTCAACCGCCTCCAACAGGGCAGAGCGCACAGACGCAATGTGGTGGGCTTCATCCAAGTTGCGATCACGATCGGCCTGACGAGGGAAATTCACATCCCAGTACGCCCATTCGGACACCTCAAGACCACCGTTCCTCCGTTGAACCTTGAGCACGTGACCAGGCTTGACCTGGTGCACACCGGCGAAGGCGGTGGTGCCGGGCACCATCGTTTGCATCAGCTGATGGAACAATCCCGCTGATGTGAAACGGCGTTCGACAGCTGGGTGCGCGAACAGCACCTTCAACTCAGACCCAAAAACCAGACCATCCGGTGTCATCGCCCAGTACTGGGGCTTCACCCCAAAGCGATCACGCACCAAGTAAAGGCAGTCCTGCTGACGATCAAACAACGCGAAGGCAAATTCACCGCGCAGCAACGGCAGCGTCTGCTCCAAACCCTGCTGCTGATAAAGCCGCAGCAAAATCTCGGAATCACTTTTGCTGCTGAAACGCATCCCTTGCGCCGTGAGATCGGCACGAATGCGCTGNAAGTCGTAAAACTCGCCGTTGTGTGCCATCAGCACCTGCCGGTCTTCGCTCAAAAAGGGCTGACGCCCTCNCGACTCATTGAGATCAATGATCGAGAGCCGNGCGTGGCAAAAGCCAACCCCCACCCCCTCGATGGATTCAATGCCAAACCCATCAGGACCGCGATGGGCCTGAATCGCCGCCATGTTGACCAGCAGCTGCGGGTCGACACCCTCTGCNCCACTGNCNCTGAACACCCCTCCAATTCCGCACATAACTCCGCTTCAGACGACATCCATGACGCGTTCAGCCCGATTCACCATGCAGGTGAGGAGGGCCATCCNCAGGAACACAGCNCCTCGGGCCTGGCTGAAATACCAGTTGTGGGGTGTGTCATCNAGGCAGGTGCTCAACTCAGCTCCCCGCGCCAAGGGATGCAGCACGATCGCTTCAGGCTTGAAAGGGAGATCACGGGTCAGACAAAACCCGTCGCCATGCCGTTCATAACCGTCTCCAACCCAGGCGATGGCATTGATATAAACAACATCCAAATCAGGGATCTCGGCTGTCAACNCCGTGGCGGTTTGGATCACTAAACCGGCAGCCTCAAGCTCCTCCCGTTGACCTGGATCAAACACGGGGTAGTCGAGATCAGGCGCATGAATCACCACCACCTCATCAATCGCTTGGGGAAATTTGGCCAGGATTCTCAACAGCGAACGCACGGTGCGCATGCGTGAAGGCACGCCAACAATTCCGATCCGGATTCGGTCTTCCGCGGGGACCGTCGCTTGAACAAGCGATGGTCTCCATTTGAAGATCGTGTAGAGATCCGCCATCGCCTGGGTTGGATGTTCATCAATGCCGTTACCGGCATTGATGATCGGGATGCGGAGGGTGGAGCACATCGAATACACCGCCTCGGCATGTCCGTCGCGCAAGACCACGCAATCGCCNTAGTTGTTGAACATATGNGCGACGTCTTCAAGGGATTCGCCCTTGGCAATTCCTGTTGAACTGCGATCTGTGATGTTGATCGAATCACCACCCAGTCGATGCCAAGCGCTGTCGAACGACAGCCGGGTTCGGGTACTCGGTTCGTAGAACGCATTGATCAGGATCTTTCCCGTCAGCGGTGTGTTGTGACGGCAGTAGCGATCGGGATTGCTCTCAAACTTGGCAGCAAGACGCAGCAGCTGCAGCAGCGTTTCAGGACGAAACGACTGAATCGAGACCACGTGCTGGTGAATCAACTCCAACAGTGGCTCTCCCTCCTCTGCNATGGCAGCAAGCAGCTCCTGGGGCTGGGTGAGGCCAAACACATCCGGACCCATCGGTCGGAAGCGGATCGGATCCAACAGGTCATTCACCAAAGCCGTCCTCGTGTGAGCCATAGAGGAAANGCGTTCACACACCGCTTGCCAAACAGCGTGCGTCCTGCATGCATTACTTCATTTACCTAGTAACCAAAGTGACATTTTTCGGCCATATCAGTGCAGAGTTCTTAACCAGGGACGCTCGGAATTGTTCGCGCTATTACACAACATGGACATTTAGTTCACGGNGAACATTCACCAGACACGTCCNTTTCGCCATTCCACCCACCAAATCACAATCAGAGCAANCACGGACACAATGAGCGCNACTTGACTGCCCACCAAAACCACTTGAAACCAGGCAGGGCTGATCAAACTGGCCGTGAGGAAGANGANCATGGTTATGCCTCCTCCTGAAGCAGAACAAAATCAAACTGCTCCGGCCAGTAGCGACTGCCAACAACCATCACGACCGCCGAAATCGCAGCAGAAAACACCGCAGCGCAATAGTCAGCAATCGCGACATAGGCAATCAGGCCCACAACGCTTCCGCTGAGCATCGCCAGCACCGCCGCACCGCGGTTGGCAGAACGCCAATACAACCCACAGGCAACAGGCCAAACAGTGGAAGCAACAAGGGCTCCCGTGAAAAACAACACCGACCGCAGTGAGTCAAGCCGCGGCCAAGACAAGGCCAGGGTCACCACGGCCAGGCCCACAACCATCCACCGAGCCGCCTGCTTGAGCTGGGCATCACTGGCCTGGGGGCGCAGCAAGCGGAAGTACACATCCTCTGCGAGGAGATCAGCCGTGGACGCCAAGAGTGAATCCAGGGTGGACGTGAGCGACGCGAACACCACCACAAACACAAGAGCCGCACCGCCAGCGCCCAGCAGATCAGCAGCCATCACAGGAAACACCATGTTTACCTGCGCCAATGGCAGGTCACGGGCCAAGGCCACCAAACCAATGGAGCCCGTCACGAGGGGCACGCTCATCCAGGCCAAGCCCCCGAGGACGAACGACGCCACCACCACGGTGCGACGGCTGGCAAACACCCGAGACCACCAAATGTTGTTGTGAAACACCTCACCCATCGAAAACAACGCGGAGTTCCAAGCAATCAACAAGCCCGCCGGCAGAAGCAGATCAAGACGCTCGGGATGGCGTGTCAGCAGGGCGGCATGGAGCTCTGGCACCGGGAAGGTCCTAAAGGCAAGAACAGCCACCACCGCTAAGAGCACCATGATCAGCAAGGACTGAATGAAATCGGTGCCGATCACGGCACGCATGCCGCCGAACAGGGTGTAAAGCGTGGCGACACCAATCACCACCACCATGCCCACGTGGTAATCAAAGCCCGAGAGAGCCTGAAGCAGTAACCCTGCCCCCATCGCCTGGGTCATCAGAAACCCGAGGGTATAGATCGCGGTGATCACCATGAACACCGACCAGGCCAACCGGCCGTAGCGCAGCCGGATGAAATCACCACTGGTGCGGCCTTGGGGCATCAATTGTTTGATGCGCAGCGCCAAGGGCGCAAACAGAATCAAGCCCAGGCCTGCCAGCCCATAGCTGAACATGCCCCAGAGACCATTTTTGTAGCCGAACTCTGGGGCCAGCAACGTGGTGTTGCCCGTCACCCAGGACGCCATCAACGTGGCTGTGCTGAGCGCAAGGCCAATGTTGCGACCCGCCAACATGTAGTCGTCGGCATCGCCTTGGCCGCGAGCTCCCCAAGAGACGCCCAAGGCAATCCAGAGAACCGAAAAAACAACGACCAACGCCCAGGCCAATCCAGGCGCGAGGAAAGGAACCGGATCAGCTGGCATCGGAAGGCCCCCGATGACGCCAATAGAGATGGCCACGCACGATCATCACCACGGTTGCCGCGGTCACCGCCGCGCCCAAGGCAAAGATCAGCCGAGCCCAAAGCAGATCATCCACAGACGACGTCGCGATGGCTTTGCTGTCCATAGCAGAGGAGCGCATTCCATGCTGATCTATTCCCGATTCAGGTGACTGGAGATACCCAAATCACACGCAGTTCACGCTGCCTGCACACGGATTGCGCAATGTGTAGCAAGCACAACCCGTGCAGGGTGGGCTGAGCTTTTGGATGCGCCGATCCACCGGATTCGGAATGTTCACCGACTACAGACCATCGGTCGGCTACGACGAATATTTCTCCAATCAATCCGCTTCGCCGCGCGCTGATCTCGCCCCTCTCCTGACCTCACTGGGGCAAATGGGACTTCCGGAGCTGAATCGCAACCATGCCTCCGCAAGCCACCTCCTGCGCCGGCTTGGCGCCACCTTCCGACTCAACGACTCAGGCCTCAATGGGGGCGAGCGCATCCTTCCCTTTGATCCCCTCCCTCGGTTGATTAGCCGACGTGATTGGGCCCAGCTCGAACGTGGTCTGCTGCAACGGCTCGAAGCAATCGACTGCTTTCTCGCCGATGTCTACGGACCACAGCGGATCCTCAATGACAAGGTCATCCCACGCCAGGACGTGGAAAGCTCTTCGGGCTGGCGCCCCCAACTGCAAGGCATCGAACTCCCGTTAAATCGGTGGTGTCATATCTCTGGGCTGGACCTGATTCGCGACGGCCAGGGCACCTGGCGCGTCCTTGAGGACAACCTGCGCTGCCCCTCCGGCGTCGCCTACTTCCTGGAGAACAGGCGGGTGATGAAACGACTCTTCCCCAGCCTGTTTGAAGGTCGGACCGTGCAGCCGATTGACGACTATCCGTCGCATCTACTGCGAACGCTGCAGGATCTTGCCCCTTGGAGCGATTCCCCCCGGGTCGTGATCCTCACCCCCGGCGTCTACAACAGCGCTTACTTCGAACACAGTTACCTCGCCCAACAGATGGGCATTCCTCTGGTGGAAGGGCGGGATCTGATCTGTGAAGACGGCCGCGTGTGGATGCACAGCACCAATGGCCGCCGTCCCGTCGACGTGATCTACCGACGGATCGACGATGACTTCCTCGACCCAGCGGTGTTCCGCAGCGATTCGATGCTTGGGGTCCACGGCTTGATGGAAGCGCTGCGGCAAGGGAGGGTCGCCATCGCCAATGCACCTGGCACCGGCGTCGCCGACGACAAGCTGATCTACGCGCACGTGCCGGCGATGATCCGGTATTACCTCGATGAACAGCCCATCATCGAAAACGTGCCCACCTATTTGTGTGCACGACCGGATGACCGGCGTTATGTGCTGGAGAACCTGGAGCAGCTGGTGGTGAAATCCGTGGCCGAAGCTGGCGGCTACGGGATGCTGATCGGCCCCCAGGCCAGTCGCACGGAGATTGCCAGCTTCGACGAACAGATCCGAGCTCATCCACGCAACTACATCGCTCAGCCAACCCTTCAGCTCTCCACCGTTCCAGCCCTCAGTGACGGCGAGCTTTATCCCTGTCATGTGGATCTACGTCCCTATGTGCTCCGGGGACGCAGCACGTGGGTCAGCCCAGGTGGCCTGACTCGGGTGGCACTCAAGCGGGGTTCCCTGGTGGTGAACTCCTCTCAAGGGGGTGGCTGCAAGGACACCTGGATCGTCGACGAGCAGCACGCCATGTCCGGCCACCAGCGCGAGGCCCTGCCGTGCTGAGCCGCGTCGCCGACTCCCTCTACTGGATTAACCGTTATCTCGAGCGAGCCGAAAACATCTCACGCTTCCTCGAAGTCAGCGAAGCAATGGCCCTCGACTCCCCACCGGGCAGTGCCGAACCCTGGCTTCCACTGGTGGATGCCACCGGCGATCGCCGCAGCTTTGACCGAGCCCATCCAGCGCGCACGCCAAAAGATGTGATCCGCTTTCTGCTGCTGGCGCAGAACAATCCCAACAGCATCGTGAGCTGCATTGCCATGGCACGGGAAAACGCCCGCCAGATCCGCGATGTGATCACCACGGAAATGTGGGAGCAAATCAACGATTTGCACTGGAGCCTGCAAGACGGTGAAGCGATCTGGCAGGAGCCGGCCCAGGAACAATTGCGGATCATCCGACGGGGCTGCCAGATTTTTTATGGCATCACGGACACGACCTTGAGCCGTGATCTGAGCTGGTTGTTCAGCCAGCTCGGACGACTGATCGAACGCGCCGACAAAACCTCACGGATTCTTGACGTGAAGTACTTCCTGCTCCTGCCCACCCCCGAAGAAGTCGGCGGAGTGCTGGATGAACTGCAATGGATCGCCCTCCTTCGCAGCGCCGGCGCCTATCAGATGTATCGCAAAAGCCTGCAACAGGCGATCAGCCCAACCTCTGTCGCCCGCTTCCTGCTGCTTGACCCGATCTTTCCCCGATCAGTGCGCTACTGCCTCCAAGGGATCAACGACACCCTCCAACAGATTCAGCAACAACCGGTTCAGGGCCCACCGGATGACTTGGACTGCCTCCGAGGTCAACTGCTGGCCCGCTGGAGCTATGTCCGCATCGACAACTTGATTGAATCCGGCCTGCATGAGGCGATCGACCAGCTGCAGCAGGACCTCAACCGACTCCATGGCCTGATCCAGGAGCTTTACTTCACCCGCACCGATCTCCGCTCGAATCCAACCGACCCCGCATGCGCACTTTCATCGTTCACCGCCTGACGTACCTCTACGACGCACCGGTGAGCCTGGGGGAGCACCGCTTGTGTTTAAAGCCGCGCGGACAAGGGTTTCAGACGTTGCTGGAGCATCAGCTCAACGTGGTGCCAACACCGCACCAAAGCCGAGAATTGCTCGCGGCGAGCGGCGACGAAATCCAACGGCTCACGTTTCTCGGCAGTACCGAACAACTGTGCTTTGAAGCGCGCAGTTCTGTGCAGACCCGACCGGCACCGCCGCTCGCTCAATGTTTTAACGGCCTCGAACCCTCGCTTCCCTATCCACGGGGGCAGTTGAACCGTGACCTCCAGGGCGCGCTCGAAAGCTGGCTACCCAATGGTCAACACGAACCCTCCGCCATCGATCTCACCCAAGAGGCGCTGATGGGGAGCAATCAACAAACACTGGCCTTTCTGAATCAACTGATTGATCTGATCCGAGAGCGCGTGAAGTACACCCAACGCCATGTGGGTCCTGCCTGGCCAGCCGGACGAACCTTGCGCGAACGCATCGGCTCCTGCCGCGACCTGGCCATGCTGATGGTGACCTGCTGCCGTGTCGTCGGACTGCCGGCGCGATTTGTCAGTGGTTATCAACTGCCGGAGCCAGCCCCAGAGCAGTACGACCTTCATGCCTGGGCGGAGGTGTATCTGCCAGGCGCCGGCTGGCGCGGCTTCGATCCCAGTGCAGGCCATGAAGTGAACGAGCGCTACGTGGTGTTGGCCACCTCTTCAAAACCAGAGCTCACGGCTGCGGTGAGTGGGAGTTTCAGCGGCCCGCCCGCCACTGGTAGCCAGTTGACGTGGACCATCAACGTCCGTGAGGACATGGGCAGTCACACGGACTCCACCCTGATTCAGGCAGCTTGAAGCATCGGCTCCAAGCCGTGAAGGTGAGGCTTGGATGTGGTGGCATGGGTGGCCGCCATCAATGCCGGAATCTTGGCGCTGTTGTAAACGCGAAATTCTCGAACCAAAGAAACGCCCTGTTCCCGCACGGCCTGATTGAGCACCACAGAGCCATTCGGATCGGAAATCGAACGGTGAAAGGTGCCTGGGGGAATCCGCAAGATGTCTCCACCACTCTCCAGACGAACGATGTGAAACGGCTCTTCCCAAGACAAATTCACCAAGAAAAAGGTGCGGCCACCGCTGGCGGCCAGCAAGTTGTCTTCCTGGTGCGGATGGAGATAAAACTGCCAGGCGCCGCTCTCAGCATCATCGGGCGGACTCACCGCCGGACCGCTATGGATCACCAGATCCCGCGCATTCGACGTGTCCACCGTGACGTCGAAAAAGCGCACGGCGGGGGTATCTCGAAAACGTTCGTAAGAGAGCAGTTCAAACATCACCCTTAGACCTGCTCCAGGTCTGAATGCTGGCCCGTTTGTACCGGGCTTTTCCCGGACAAACGGTGGCATCGGCAACGGTTCAGCCGCCTAGATAGGCCATTTCGGCATGCCGCCGATCAGGATGGCTCTCCGTTCGCTCCTCGCTGTAGCGATCACTCCGTTGGGCCCACCCGGTGATCAAGCGTTGGCGCAAGAGATCCTCACTCTGCAGAACCGGACGTAGATCCATTCCTTGCGTGGCAAATAAGCAGGTAAACGCCTGCCCATCAGCCGTAATGCGCAAACGATTGCAATCCCCACAGAACGGCTCGGTGATGGACGCGATCACCCCAACAACGCCGCCACCATCCCGGAAGCGCCAACGGCGGGCCGTTCCTCCAACGCCACGTCCTAGGGGTTCGAGCGACCAGTGCTCGCGGATGCGGTGGATCATCTCGGCCGCCGAAAGCACCTGCTCCGGACGCCAATCATTGCGGTTGCCGACATCCATATATTCGATCAAGCGCAGCTCGACCTTCTGTTGCCGCGCCAGCGTGACCAGTGACAACAGCTGATCCTCATTCACGCCGCGCTGAATCACAGCGTTGAGCTTGAGCGCCCCCTTCTGCGGATCGAAGCCAGCTGCTCGAGCCGCCTCAAGCCCTGCCATCACCTGCTGAAGCAATCGCTCACCAGCCAGAGCACCTCCTCGCAGGCCGGCCATCCGAGCCGCTGACGCCCCATCGGCAGCATCCAAGCTGATCGTGATTCGATCGAGACCAGCAGCTCGCAAAGCCCGCGCACGGTCATCGTTGAGGAGCACACCATTGCTCGTCAACGCAACGTCGCGCAAGCGCTGCAAAGGATCAGCGGATGTGCAGCGACCCTCCGCGACGCGCTGAAGCAGAGGCAGTAAACGGTCACTCAGCAATGGTTCTCCACCGGTCAGCCGCAGGGTGCGCACGCCGAGGCCACAACTGACACGAATCAGTCTCAGCTGCTGCTCCAGAGTCAGCAAGTCCGGTGGGTCAACGTCGTCCGGGCAGCAATAAGGACAGGCCAAATTGCAACGACCCGTCAACGAAAGCCGTAGGACCCCCAGCGGTCGCGCATGCCGATCAACAGGCGATGACGCAGTGCTCATGGCGCTAACGCTGACAGATCTTCTGGACCGTTGAGGTTCACCAAAGCATCAACCGGCAACCTGACTCGCTGGTGGGGGACTTGGCTCAACCACGTCAGCCAGCGGAGCTCCCCAGACGCCAAACAACGCCGCAAGATCGGCTGAACAGGCGGTCCGGACGGAATGACGGCCAGCAAAGGTTGGAGGCGCTCACCGTCATCCGCAACAGCCACGGCATTCGGTTGAATCATCCAAGCCTCAATCAAAAGTTGAACAGCTGGCACGGTTAACAAAGGCATATCGACGGGGCAAACCAGCAACGGCGAGCCCTTCTTGTCAGACAAGACCTTGCCCAAGGCCATCAAAGGCCCTTTCCATGGCTCCGGCTCAAGAGCCATCTCCACACCCGCAAGCGCAGACAGCACTTGGGCATGTGAGGCATGCCTGGTGAGCACCGTCACCGGCAAACCAACCTGCTGCAAGGTTCTGACCAATGCCGTTACCCAAACCCCACCGCCGGGGTGCGGCATGAGGGCNTTGTCCTGCCCCATCCGGCGACTGGCGCCTCCAGCAAGCAACACAGCCTTGAGCGCCTCAACCGAAACCTCGTTCTCCACGATCAAGCGCATGGATTGATCAACCGAACCGCTGTAACAACCACAACAAAGGCAAGCATGCAGAACTTTTCTAATCACTAGCATCAGCTTGCTTAATGCTCAGCAAGGCACAAATCCTTTCACTTTGGTAACAGAAACAACCAAGCAGGTCACCACAAAATTGTTNAGTAGNCGTTCGCGACGGCCCTATTTTTGACCGTCCTGACAACACCTCGGCGGAACNAATTNTTGAACTCCGNGGCGCAAATTCCCTCTAGAAATGCTTGGCGATCTTTGGTCGTTCCAAGGGAGATATCGAACNCTTCATCTCACTTGGATCGCCTTCTTCCTCACCTTTGTTGTCTGGTTCAACCTTGCTCCTTTAGCNACCACCGTCAAAGCCGACCTCGGACTTGATGTTGGCCAGATCCGCACCGTGGCCATCTGCAACGTGGCCCTCACCATTCCTGCGCGCGTGCTGATCGGCATGCTCCTGGACAANTTCGGACCCCGGATCACCTACTCCTCGATCCTGGTGTTNTCGGCGATTCCCTGCCTGCTGTTTGCNTCCGCTCAGGACTTCAACCAGCTGGTGGTGGCCCGTCTGCTGCTCTCCATCGTCGGCGCCGGCTTCGTGATCGGCATCCGCATGGTGGCCGAGTGGTTCCCACCCAAGGAAATCGGCCTGGCTGAAGGCATCTATGGCGGCTGGGGCAACTTCGGTTCTGCCTTTTCCGCCCTAANCATGGTGGCCCTCGCNGGCTTCCTCTCCTTCTCCGGNGGNTTCGAACTGCCCACCGGCGCTGTTCTGAACTGGCGCGGTGCCATCGCTCTGACCGGCATCGTCTCCGCCGTCTACGGCCTCTTTTACTTCTTCAACGTCACCGACACCCCCCCCGGCAAGACCTACCAGCGCCCTGCGAAGACCGCAGGCCTGGAAGTCACCTCCATGCGCGACTTCTGGGGTCTGCTGGGCATGAACNTGCCCTTCGCAGCGATCCTCTGNGTGCTGTGCTGGCGCCTCTCCAAGGTGGGCTTCCTCACCGCTGCCACTTACCCCCTGGCCCTCGGTGCCGTCGCCGTCTGGTTTGCCTTCCAGACCTGGGGCATCATCCGCACCAACCGNGAGCTGATCCTCGGCAACAAGGTCTATCCCAAGGAAGACCGCTACGAGTTCCGCCAAGTGGCGATCCTCGAGCTCACCTACATCGTCAACTTCGGCTCCGAACTGGCCGTGGTCTCGATGCTGCCCACGTTCTTTGAAACCACCTTNGATCTGCCGAAGGCCACCGCCGGGATCCTGGCCTCCTGCTTCGCCTTCGTGAACCTGGTGGCTCGCCCTGCTGGTGGTCTGATCTCCGACAAAGTTGGCAGTCGCAAAAACACCATGGGCTTCCTCACCGCCGGACTCGGCGTGGGCTACCTGGTGATGAGCATGATCAAGCCAGGCACGTTCTCCGGTTCCACGGGGATTTTCGTGGCCGTGGTCATCACCATGCTCGCCTCCTTCTTCGTGCAGTCCGGTGAAGGTGCAACCTTCGCCCTCGTTCCCCTGGTGAAACGTCGCGTCACCGGCCAGGTGGCCGGTCTCGTGGGTGCTTACGGCAACGTCGGCGCTGTGACCTACCTCACCATCTTCAGCCTCCTGCCGATGTGGATGGGCGGCGGCGGCGAACCCACCCCCGAGGTGATTGCAGCCTCGAACAGCGCCTTCTTCCAGATCCTTGGCGTGGCTGGTTTGATCGTGGCTTTCTTCTGCTTCTTCTTCCTGAAAGAGCCCAAAGGGTCCTTCNCTGATCTGCACGAAGGCGAAGCCGCCTGAGCTCCANCGCAAAACACGGGTGATCCCGTGCAGCCAGTCCCGGGGCTTCGGCCTCGGGCTTTTGTTCTTCTCAACGCCCTCTGCATGACCGAAGCCCCCCGCAGCGTGCACAGCCANTGCCCCTATTGCGGGGTGGGCTGCGGCCTCGAGCTCATGCCACCAGCGGTCAAGGGCCAGGCCGTGCGACGGGATGCAGAGGGCAACCCGATGTGGACTGCCCGCGGCGATCGGACCCACCCCTCAAGCCTGGGGCAGGTCTGCATCAAAGGGGCCACCGTCGGTGAAACCCTCGCCCGCGGCCGCCTGCGCGAGCCTCTGTTTCGGGCCAATCTCGAGGATCCCTTCACCCCGATCAGCTGGGATGCAGCGCTGGAGACCATCACCAGCCACATCAACACCAGCGTGAATCGACGCGGCGATGCCAATGGCATTGCGATGTACGGCTCCGGCCAATTCCACACCGAGGACTACTACCTCGCCCAGAAGCTGCTGAAGGGAGCCCTCGGCACCAACAATTTCGACGCCAATTCTCGGCTTTGCATGAGTTCAGCCGTCGCTGGGTACACCCGAAGCCTGGGATCCGATGGCCCTCCGAGCTGCTACGAGGATCTCGACCACTGCAGNGTGGCNTTTCTGATCGGCACCAACACCGCCGAATGCCACCCGGTGCTGTTCCAGCGTCTGCTCAAACGCAAAAAACGCAATCCCGGCAGCGTCACGATCGTGGTGGTGGATCCGCGCCGGACCGACACCGCCAAAGCCGCTGACCTCCACCTTCCGATTGCCCCCGGCAGTGACCTTGCCCTNCTGCATGGCATCGCCCATCTAGTGCTGCGCGAAAACGGGCAAGACCCTGCGTTCATCGACGATCACACCGAGAACTACGACGCNTTTTTCGACATCGCCGCCCGTTGGACACCACGACGTGTCGCCCGGTTCTGCAACATCCCGGAAAAACGCCTGCGGGACGTCGCCCAACTGTTTCACCGTCGTGAACGGGTGCTGAGCCTNTGGTCCATGGGTGTGAACCAGCGCCGTGAAGGAACAGCTGTCGTTCAAGGAATCATCAACCTGCACCTCCTCACCGGCCAAATCGGCAAAGAAGGCACCGGCCCCTTCTCACTCACGGGGCAACCCAACGCGATGGGAGGCCGCGAGGCCGGCGGCCTCTCCCACCTGCTGCCGGGATACCGCCTCGTCACCAATGACCAGCACCGTGCTGAGGTCGAAACAGCCTGGGGNATCNAGCCCGGCAGCATCTCCTCCGCACCNGGTCTGGCGGCTTGGCAACAGATCGAGGCGATGGAACGGGGAGAGCTCGATCTTTGGTGGGTGGCAGCCACCAATCCACTGGTGAGCATGCCGGATCTTGATCGTGTGAAGGCCGCCATGCACAACTGCCCNCTGGTGGTNGTGAGTGAGGCCTACGCCGATTCAGAAACGTCCCACTACGCCCATCTATTACTGCCCGCCGCCCAGTGGAGTGAAAAAGCAGGGGCGATGACCAACTCCGAACGNCGGGTGACCTACTGCCCTGCCTACCGGCGTCATTTCGGTGAGAGCCGACCCGACTGGGAGGTCTTCGCGGAGGTGGGACGTCGGCTTGGCTTTCAGGAGCACTTCGATTACAGCTCAGCCGCCGAGGTCTACGCCGAATTCACCCAGCTCACCAAAGGACGGCTCTGCGATGTGTCCGGGCTGAGCCATGAACTACTGAACCNAGAAGGCCCGCAGCAGTGGCCCTNTCCAGTCGGTGCTGAGCCGACCCCANTGGCCAAGCGTCTGTACAGCGACCACACGTTTGCCACCNCNAGCGGCCGTGCCCGCTTTGGGACCGACCAGCCCCTCGGCCTTGCNGAACCACCCTGCGACACCTACCCGCTCGTGCTCACCGTGGGGCGTTATCTGGGGCAATGGCACACCATGACCCGCACCGGAAAGGTGGAACGCCTTCAAAAAATGCATCCAGAACCGCTGCTGGAAGTCCACCCANCCGACGCACAGGAGCTGAAGCTGCGCAACGGTGAACTGGCNGCCATCAGCTCGCGACGTGGACATCTCACCGCCAAGGTGAAGCTGACCGACCGGATCCGGCCTGGATCTGTGTTTTTACCGATGCATTGGGGGTTTACCCAAGACCAGGCCTGCGAAGCCAACGCCCTGATGCATGACCAGGCCTGCCCCATCTCCAAACAACCTGAATTGAAGGCCTGCGCCGTGATCGTGGCCCCAGCCGTCTCCGTCATCAAGCCTGTGGAACAGGAAAAAGGACGCCTCGAGGCTCTCCGGCGCTTCCTCACCCCAGCACTTCGTTAAAGGCAGCCTGAAGATTGTGATGGTCGTGACCGGGCCGGACCAACTTGCAGAACGCGAAACGCTCGAGCTCACTCATGGCAGACCAGTGCTTCAGGGTGAGCGATACGCCATCGCGAAGCGCCGCTGAAGCAATCGTTTCCGGCACAACATCTCCCTGCTGCCATGGCGCTGCGACCACCGGCGGAAGATCTTTCACCACGCCATCAGCCATTGCTGTTGTGCAACGGCGGAGATGGTCTCTCAACCGATCCAACGCCAGCGCATCATCTCCCCAGTCGACCAGCTCCTGGCGCTGCTCCTGGCTGAGGGCCAACCAGTGGTTCAGCTTCAATTTCAAACCAGCCAAATCGAGTTTGCGACGAACACAGAGAGGGATGCATCGCCAGGTTCCGATGAAATCCTGCTCAAAGGCAAAACAGTGACGCGCCGAATCGAATTGACGAGCCATGGGCCAAGCCTCAATCCAGAGGAGATCAAGTTTCAATCTTTGTGTTCTAGGCAACAACCAAAACACCTGCCAAAGAAGACATTGGTCCGAACGAATAAAGANACCGTGCGATTCGCTCTGTCTCTTGGAATGCTGCTGGGAATATCACACGGCTGGATGGTTTCAGAGAGCAGAGCATCTGAACAGATCCAAGGTATCGATTTCGTAAAAACTGTTAAATCAGCAACCGAATTCANTCCNTTCAGTAGCGATCTACACCANCCGTTTGCATACTGATGGCCGATTCNTCAGGCATCCGTCGTGACCCATAGCGTCTCAACGACCGACCGCAGTCCAATCACCATTGCTGCGGGATTTCTGGGAGCGTTCGTGGTCGGATCACTGGCCGTTCAATTGATCCACAGCCAAACCCAACATCAGCAAGCACCCAGCGCAGGTGTGGAACCCGTCGTGGCCAGCCCGGCAACGATGTGGGCCGGTCTCGGCGATCGTGATTTGTCAGTCAAAATCACCACTGCAGCCGTTGCAGCCCCACAGGCCAACGTCGAACCCGTCGTCGGCTCCGAAGCAACGCTTTGGTCCACCCTGGGCGAACGCTGACGCTGAATCCCCCGATCCAACCCCGTGCTCAACCGTCGCTCATTTCTGCTCGGTTGTGGGGTAACGGCCACGGGCCTCCTCGGATCGGGTGCATCAGCACAAGCCGCAGAACCCGACGTTCGTGCCTGCCGGCCAGCGGACCCGCTTCAAGCGCTCCTACAGGGCAATGCAAGATTCGCTGCGGCCTGGCAAGCCAGCGATGCGGCGAGCACTGCTGAGAATCGCGCCGAAGCCATGGCAGGGCTCTGGCAAGACAACTGCTATCTCCCCCCCAGCACGCTCCAAGACGCTCAGGCCCCCTGGGCCTCAGTGCTGTGCTGCGCCGACTCCCGCGTGTCGCCGGAATGGATTTTCGACGCCGTTCCGTCAGACTTATTTGTGATCCGAAGTGCTGGCAACACCGCCTTTAAGGAGGCCATCGCCTCACTTGAATACGCCGTGAGTGTTTTAAAGACTCCGCTCATTCTGGTGATGGGTCACAGCCGTTGCGGCGCCATCACAGCAGCACGCAGCAATGCCCCCCTAACGCCATTGCTCGACGAGCTTGTGGCACCGATCCGCGCCAACCGGATGCCAGGCCAAACCCTGGACGCTGCCATCCGCGCCAATGCCCGCCACACTGCCGAACAACTCACACAACGCAGTGCTCTCCTGGCCGATGCCGTGGCCTCAGCACAGCTGAGCATTCACAGTGCTTATTTCGATATCGGCACCGGCACCGTGAGCATGATCTGACCATGAGCAACAACCTCAGTCATCTCAACCAGGCGGGTGAGGTGCATATGGTCGACGTCGGAGATCGCCCGGCCACCCGTCGAGAAGCCCATGCCCAAGGGTCGATCGTGATGCAGGCCGAAACCCTCGAGCAGATCCAAAGGGGAGATACCCCCAAAGGTGAAGTCCTGGCCACAGCGCGCATTGCCGCGATTCAAGCCGCCAAACGCACCTGGGAACTCATTCCCTTGTGTCATCCGCTGCCCTTAAGCGGAATGGACGTCAGCATCGAAGCCGACGAGGGTCTGCCAGGGCTCATCGTGAGCTGCCGCTGCCGCACCACCGGGAGCACCGGTGTGGAGATGGAAGCCATGACGGCGGTCTCCGTTGGCCTGCTCACCATTTACGACATGCTCAAAGCCGTCGATCCAGGAATGACGATCGGTGCCATTCAGTTGATGCACAAAGACGGAGGTCGCAACGGTGTCTGGACCCGCTGAACCCTATGGGCGTGAAGGCCTTGCGCTGGATGACGCACGCGATCAAGTTCTGGCTGCAATCCGACCACTCCCTGGCTCAGAGACCCTGCCTCTAGCGGCCTCCCTTGGACGGGTCAGCGCGAGCACGGTGCGAGCCGCAGCAGCCGTGCCTGGGTTTCGGGCTTCGATCATGGATGGCTTCGCCTTGGGCCAAGACACCCAACCAACAACAGGTGACAGCTGGGTGGTTCGAGGTTGCTCTGCAGCCGGGAATCCCTTCGAAGGGCAGCTCGGCAACGGTGAGTCGATTCGAATTTTGACCGGCGCCCCTCTTCCAGAGGGTGCTGGCTGGGTGCTCCCGCAGGAACTCGTCGAACGCACCGAGGACACCATCACCTTGGTCAAGGCTGCCTCGGATCGCCCTTGGATTCGCGCTGCCGATGAGGAATGCGGACCCGATGACGTGCTGCTGGAGTCGGGGCAACGGCTTGGACCTGCGGACCTCGGTCGTCTCGCTGGATGTGGCGTTGCTGAACTCCTCGTGCACCGACAACCCACAATCGGATTGCTGATCAGCGGCGATGAGCTGGTGCCCGCCGGCAGCCATCGACAACCGGGAGCCATCTGGGAAAGCAACGGCACCCTTCTTGAGACGATGCTCCGCGCCCTGGGGCAAACGGTCACGCNGCGTTGCGTGGTTGCCGATCAACCCGCCGCACTCTCCCAAGCCCTCCAGACCCTGGCCGCTCAGTGCGACGTGGTGGTCAGCACCGGGGGCGTCTCTGCCGGCGACAGCGACTGGATTCGTCCCCTGGTGGCCGACCTCGGCGAGGTGGCNTTTTGGAAACTCTTTCTGCGCCCTGGTCGCCCCTTTGCCTTCGGGACCCTCGGGGACAACATTCCTTTTTTTGGTCTGCCCGGCAATCCGGTCGCGGCTGCCATCACAGCCCTACAGCTGCTNTGGCCAGCGCTGCAGCAACTCGAAGGACAAACCACNATCGANCTGTTCCCGCGNGTGCAAGTGGTCTTGGCCAATCGCCTCGCCCGGCGNNCNGGGCGACCGGANCTGGCTCGAGCCAGGCTGGAGACCAGAGAAGACGGAACGCTGATGGCCCGCGTTGATGGCTCTCAGNCCTCATCGCGAATCGGCTCGCTGCAACAAGCAGATCTGTTGCTGGAANTTCCCGCTGACGCTGGAACTCTCGACCCCGGGGTCCCGCTCTGGGCACAGTTGATCCGCCGCAGACTGTTCTGACATCAGACGATGGGCGGCTGAAAGCAGCAGTGTTCCCACGCGGTTAATCGACCCTCTGCGTTGAACACAATGCTGATGTGTTGAAACAGATCCGGAGCGAGTAAGCCACCAACCTCCAGCTGAAAAGCACCCTCCGGCAACTGATCTGGTACGGAGAACACCAAGCCATCGCTCAAAACCGCCGAACAGCGATTCCGACGCCACAACTCAGGGGAGAACACAACCGGTTGGGGATCGTTGAGTTGTCCATCTACTCCAGGAGTTGGAACAAACACCTGCCGCGTTCCACTCCATCCACGCAAGGCGTCGAAGAGATCTGCGGGTGTCCCGCACGTGGGACGCTCGCCCTCTGCCTGCACTGCATCGCGACATCGGAACGCCACAGCTCCGACCCGCTGCAGAGGCCACGCTGCGCCGTTGGGCTCCCAAATCAACACCAACATCGATCGGGAGCGTCCCCGAAACAGGTTGATCTCATGGCCAAAGCGGTCGCGATTCCGATCCCAGGCGAGGCTTGACTGGCCGCCTGCACCGGGAAATTGCCAGCAACCCCCTCCAGCGTTGTAGCTGGAGCGGCTGATGGCGTAGGTGGCCTTGCCTCCCGGAGCAAAGACCAGGCCAGTTCCATCCCAAACACCGTGATCGGGCTCGCTGAAGCTGATCGCGTAGGTGGTGGGATCGATGACACGCTCTGGAGTGGTCAGGTCCAAGGCACCAGACGCGTCACGGGCAAACCAGGAGGCCCTGCCCTGCCAACAACCTTCGAAATTGCGTCGATTCAGGGTCCACTGATCCGCCATCACCACGCTCCGATCAGCAGGCTGCTCAGGAGCTCCCTAGGGTCCATTGACCCGCTGGCCAGCCCATGGCAGTGACGATTCTTGGCTGCGGATATGTGGGCACAGCACTGGCCCAACAACTGCAACCCCGACGGCAGCAATGGCCCTTGCGACTGACCACGACGCGGGAGGAACGACTCAGCAGTTTGGAGGAGCTGGCTGACAGTGCCCTTCTTTGCGACGCCACCAACCCCGACCAATTGATGGCCGCACTTCAAGGAAGTCGCGTTGCCGTCGTCAGCCTTGGTCCAAAAGGGGATCGTCAAGTTGATGCGGATGGCTACCGCCGAACCTTCGTCGACAGCCTGGCTTGCCTGAAGTCTCTGTTGCCACGCTTGCCCGAACTTGAGCACATCCTCTATACGAGTAGTTGCGCGGTGTATGGCGATGCCAATGACGGCTGGGTTGATGAAACAACGCCTCCCGATCCGGGCCCAGGCCATGGTTCCGTGCTGCTGGAAAGCGAAGAGATCCTGACCGGCATTCAAGATCGGCACGTCTGCATCCTTCGGCTCGGGGCCCTGCATGGGCCGAACCGCACGCTCGATGCTCGCCTGAAGGGGCTTGCCGGCAGTGAGCGCCCAGGGAATGGACAGCAATTCAGCAACTGGATCCATGTGGATGATGCCGCTGGAGCCTTGCTCGCCGCCATCGACGGCGGCTGGACCGGTGTGGTGAATGTGGTGAACGACGAACCGATTCGACTCAAAGATCTCGTCCACAGGAGCCTGAGCGGGCAGAACCTGGCACCCGTGCGCTGGAGTGGCGGTGAAAGCCAAAAACCTCGCAGTCGTCGCATTCGCAACGACCGNCTCAAGTCGCTCCACTATCGACTGCGTCACCCCGTGGTGAACACTCAAAGCGGGGTGTTACCGCTCAACCAAGTGCCCTGATCACCGCACCATTCCCGCTTCCAGAACGGGGCGTTGTGTTTCAACTCTTCGAGCAGAGCATTGCAGCAGCGTTGGGCCGCCCCCCGGCGATCCGCTTGCACCGCAACCAACACAATCGGCTCACCGGGGGACAATCTCCCCACCCGATGGATCACCAAGAGCGGACCAGCGTCATGGTCACACTGCAACCGTTGCGCCATCGCCATGATCTGGCGCTCACAGAGTCCGGGGTAATGCTCGAGTTCAAGGGCTTGCAATGGACGGCCATCCATCGCCGTGGATCGCACACGACCAACGAACAGGGCACAGGCAGCGGCATCACCATGCCAATGGGTNAGCTCATGCCATGGATCAAAGGCTGTGCAACGGATTTCAACCGATCGATCCCGCCTGAGCTGATCCACCGTTCAACCCTCAACCACCCGTGAACGGTGGCAGAAAGGCAAGCTCATCACCAGGTTCAAGCATCTGATCGGCATCCACCAGCTCCTGATTCACCGCGATGCTGATGCCCTCCAATGATCCCAANCCCAGCTGCCTCCAGAGCTGAGCAGCNGAAATCGGATCGGAACCCAACGGCAGCGTGCGCTCGCTCCAGCCCGCATGGTCCCGCAACGAGGCGAACAACAACACCCGCAGCATCAAAGCGTCGCGTCTGCAGGGGTTCTAGCGTCCAGGCCACCAGCGGACGTGACGTGACTCTCGCCATCGCTCTGCTCACCATCTCCGACACCCGAACCNTGGCGGANGACTCGAGTGGAGAGCACTTAAAAAACAGCCTCGAAACAGCCGGCCATCAACTGCGTGAACGAGCACTTTGTCCAGATGATCGTTATCGGATTCGTGCCGAACTCAGTCGATGGATCGCCGATCCCAGCATCGACGTGGTGATCACCAGTGGAGGCACAGGCCTCACAGGGCGCGACGGCACACCGGAAGCNGTGGAACCCTTGCTGGATAAAACCATTGAAGGCTTCGGTGAACTCTTCCGTGTGCTGTCGTTNGAAACCATTGGCACCAGCACATTGCAGAGCCGCTGCTTGGCGGGCGTGGCCAACGGCACCTTCATCTTTGTTTTGCCTGGCTCGTTGGATGCGGTGAGCACCGCTTGGGATCGCCTGATCCGGGCACAGCTGGATGCCACCACCCGTCCCTGCAACCTGGCTCAGCTGAGATCTCGGTTACAGGAACACGCCTGAGGGGATCAGAACGGAATCGGCATCGTGACGGCAGCCGGCGTGGGTCGACAGGCCTCAACCTGTTGATCGATCACTTGACCAACCACCACGATCGAAGGCGACTTAAACCCCTGATCACGGGTCTGTTCGGCAACGTCGACCAAACGAGCCTTGAGACACCGCTGTCCAGCAACCGTCCCCTGCTGAATCACAGCCACTGGCGTGTCTGCAGCCAAACCACCAGCCATCAGTTCTTCAGCAATCCTTGGCAGGTTGTGAAGACCCATGTAAATCACCAGACCATCACTGGCGGTGGCCAAAGAACGCCAATTCACCGAGGGCCGCCGCTTGTCGATCTCCTCATGGCCAGTAACGAAGGTGACGGACGACCCAGCTGCGCGATGGGTGACGGGAATCCCGGCATAGGCCGGGGCAGCGATCCCAGCCGTGACACCTGGCACCACTTCAACAGGGATGCTGCGTTGGGCGAGGTACGCAGCCTCCTCACCTCCACGACCAAACAAAAACGGATCCCCACCCTTCAGCCGCACAACACAGCGATGCCGCTTTGCCATGTCCACTAGCACCGCATTGGTGCTGGGCTGAGGAACGGAGTGATGNCCTCGGCGCTTGCCCACAAACTGCCGTTCACAATCAGGCGACACCAGATCAAGCACTTCTGCCGGCACGAGCGAGTCGTACACCAGGGCATCGCATTCACGGAGCAGACGNTGTGCCTTGACTGTGAGCAGCTCAGGGTCTCCAGGACCAGCACCCACGAGATAAACGGTTCCGGGTTGGCGATCAGTCACGGAAGAGCAGCAAGCAAGTCGATGAATCCCTGACGAATCAAGGGGTGGTCCAGAAGTGGCGGGAAGCCCTCAGCGTCGCGCAAGGCCTCTGTCATGCGGTTGGGCGCAAGAGCAAGGGNCAGGGGGCGATCGGTCGGATGATTCAAGTGATGCTCTCCCCACCGATCGAAGGGAACCATCGGCAAACCAAGCCGCTTGGAAAGACTCCTGAGAAAACAATCAGCAATGCCCGCACGCAAGGGATGATGCACCAGCACGAGCGACGGATCCGCTTGGCTCATGAGCGCTTCAGCCACGAGATCCCACCAGAGCGGCCAGGCACCAAGAAACGGCAACATCGTCACCTCAGATCCTTCATCGCGCAGACGCTGGCGAATCAAGGGAACGTCCTCTCGAACATGCGTTCCCGGCCATAGCAGCAAAGGAATGAGCAGGACTGGCTGATCCGGTCGATCAGGCACCCGCTCAGCGGTCAGAGCCTCCAACTGAACCGGCGCCTGACGCTGGGACTGGACCTGATCCATCAGCGCGCTCAGACCCGCTGGCACGACTCCACCGGCGCGACCATGCACCACGACACGCAAGGCGAAACGCCCACGCACCGAACTGCCGTTCCGTAGCAATGGCCACGGATCAATGGCCACGTCGGCTGATGTCATCGGTCTGTCATCTGTTTTATCGCAGCCATGCCTGCTCGTCGTTTTGCCGATCGTGCCCCAATGGACAGTCGGTCCTACCGGGAGCAATCCCAGCGCCCGCGTTATCGACGCGACGAACCCCGCTTTCAGAGCGACCTTGACCGGGACTTTGCTGCGATGAAGCGGGTCTGGCAGATGATTCGCGCAGGTGCTGTGCGCATGGTTGGCGAAGTTGGACGCCAATACTGATCTTCAGCAAGCTGCCTTTTACGGCTCAGCGTGAGCCATTGGATGTAGCCAAGACAACAAAATAGAAAGAGCCCGAGCTGACAATCGTCCGGTACAAAAAATGTTCGTTTTGCTACCGACGATGTCACCGGGCACCGCGTAAAACGCACTTCTAAGCGCACCCTTTCTTTTTGAAGCGCCGGCCCTCAACAGGCCACTTGGACGATCACCTCTCCTGACATGAGTGATTTGTCTTTCCTATCTGATGCAGGATCATGACCCTTAGCTCTCCATCCAGGCCGTACCTGGAGGGTAAAAAGCTCAACAAGATCGAGCAGAACAAAGCGAATAAAGATGGCCTTCTAGTTGGTAGCGAAATCGAGAAATTTGCAGAGCTCGGCTGGGAACAAGTTGATGAGACTGATCTCCAGCTCCGCCTGAAGTGGTACGGCATGTTCTGGCGGCCAAAAACACCCGGCAAATTCATGCTGCGATTGCGGGTGCCAAATGGCGTCCTCAGCGCACAGCAAGTGCGTGTCGTCGCTTCGATCGTTGAACGTTATGGAGAGAACGGAAGTTGCGACATCACCACACGACAGAACCTGCAGCTGCGTGGTGTTCTCCTCGGCGATCTTCCTGAAATTCTNAAACGCCTCAAAGAAGCTGGCCTGAGCACGATTCAATCCGGTTTCGACAATCCCCGAAATGTCACCGGTAATCCNTTAGCTGGCATTGACCCTCAAGAAATTGTCGATACGCGTCCGTACACCACGGAGCTCCAGAANTTCCTGACCAAAAACTGCGAAGGAAACCCCGAATATTCCAACCTCCCTCGCAAATGGAACACCGCCGTTGCGGGAGCCAAGGACAACTTTCTTCTCCACAACGACATCGCGTTCCACCCCGTGGAGAACAACGGGGAAATGGGATTCGGCGTCTGGATCGGCGGAATCCTGTCGTCCCAAATGAATGCCTACGCCATTCCGCTGAATGCCTGGGTGAAGCCCGATGAGATTTGTCGGATGACCGACGCCGTGATCCGTCTCTGGCGCGACAACGGTGAGCGCNACAAGCGCCCCAAGGGTCGTTTCCGCCTTTATCTCGATGAGGTTGGGCTCGAGAACTTCCGCACACAAGTCGAAGAGCTGTTTGGTCCACTCACGGCNGATCCCGGATCAGTGTTCGATCAAACACCCCGGTCCCANTACGGCATCCATCCCCAAAAGCAAAGCGGCTTGTCCTTCGCTGGCCTGCATGTTCCGGTCGGTCGCCTCAATGCTCAGGACCTTCAGGATCTCGCCACCGCCAGCCTGAATTACGGCAGCGGCGAAATCCGCTTAACGGAGGACCAAAACGTCATTGTCGTCGGCCTCAGCGACGACAAGCTCTCGGGCTTCCAAGCCGATCCGCTGCTTGAGCGCTTCCCTCTAGAGCCCGGTGCCATCGCAGCCGGAACCGTGTCCTGCACAGGGAACACCTATTGCGGCTTTGCCTTGACCAACACCAAGGACCAGGCCCTCAAAGCCGCCCATGAACTCGATGCCGAACTCAATCTCCCCGAGGAGATCAAAGTNCATTGGACCGGCTGCCCCAATACCTGNGGGCAGGCCTACATGGGAGCGATCGGACTCACTGGCACCAAAGCCAAAAACAGTGAAGGAGTCATGGGGGAGGGCTACACACTCACCCTCGGCGGATCGCAAGGGGCCAACCCAACTGTTGGCGCAATCCATCGCAAGGGAATCCCAGCCGATGAGATCAAATCAGTTCTGAAAGAAGTTCTGATCGAGCAATTCGGGGCCACAGCCAAAGCCTGAGCCAGACCCCCCATCCCATGAGTGATCCGTGGCGCTTCCTTTTGAAGCCACGGTTCCTCTCCGCTGGGACGTCGTACCCAATTCTTTTATCAACATGGCCAACCGCAACGACCTTTTTTCTCGTTTCGTCAACTGGCTCAGCACCAGTGGACAAGACGGAACCGTGACCAATCGCGCGGGAGGCAGTCCCGATTTGTTCTCTCGTCTGATGAACCGCATTAGCGGCTAATTCAACACGCCAAAGATTCGATCTACACCATCTATGGATTACGTCCTTCCCAATGAGCTCGTCGACGGCATGATTGCCGCCGGCGGGAAAAAGTCCACCGTCAGTGTCAAAAACCTGCTGATTCGCGGGTTCTATTCAGGATCCATTCTTGGGCTGGCGGTGATCCTGGCTCTGACGTGCGGCATTCTCACCAAACTGCCGTTTGTCGGCTCTTTGCTGTTCCCCTTCGGCTTCGCCAGCATCGTGCTCTTCGGCATGGAATTGGTGACGGGTAACTTCGCTCTGCTGCCAATGGCCACCTGGGCCGGCAAGAGCAGCTGGGGGGCCACCTTCCGAAATTGGGCCTGGGTTTGGCTCGGCAACTGGATTGGCACCGCTGTCGTAGCCCTGATCATGGCCATCAGCCTGACCAGCGGAACGATGGACGCATCGGCCGACAACATTGGACCGCCAATTTGGGACCTTGTTGCTCAAAAAATCGTTGCTCTCAACCAAATCAACGTTGAGAAAAAGTACGAAGCCCTAGGTGGACTTGGTTTCTTCCTGGCCTTCCTGCGTGGTGTTGTGGCCAACTGGCTGGTGTGCCTCGGCGTCACCATGGCCTTGGTGAGCAAGAGCGTTCCTGGAAAACTGCTGGCCTGCTGGCTGCCCATTACCGCGTTCCAATCAATGGGCATGGAACACATCGTTGTGAATCAGTTCCTGCACACAGCTGGGCCGATCCTTGGCTCCGGCGTTCCGTTCACCAAGGTGATCTTCTGGAACTTCCTGCCTGTCACCCTCGGCAACATTGTTGGCGGCATGGTGTTCATCGGAATGATGTTCTACAGCACACATCGGACGTCCATGGAGAACGTGCTTCCGACCGAGCACGATGAGAAACTCGAACGCGAACTGGCTGCAGAGCTGGGTGCACGCTGATCAAACAATGACTGCCGACGAGACTGTTCTTTGGGACAGGCTCGCGCAATCAAGACGGGCTCCACTGGAGCCCTCCTGGCTGGGGGAGATGTACTCCCCCGGCCTTTCTATTGACTTGCGACGAGCTCTCTGCGAAAAACTCGGGATGCTGGCTGAGGCGGGCTGGCCCGTCATCAACGAGCTGCTTCAGACCCATGGTCTGCAGGAGGAGTTGATTCTGTCCGCCGGTTTATGCCATCAACCGGAGGCCAGGGATTGGCTGCTCAATCAACTGGACTGCGACACAACCGCCGATGCCCATGGCCTTGCCTTGATGGAGGCGCTGTCGTGCTGGGGAGCAGAGGTTCCTGAACATGTGTTGATCCGCTGCCTTGAGCATCCAGCCCAACAACATCGCCTAGCTGGTTTGCAGTTGCTCACCTTCCGCTCCCACACGCTGACGGACGACGCGTTGCTCAAACTCTGCGAAACAGCGCTCAATGATTTCCGTGCACCCGTTGTGATCGGAGCCATTCGTTTGCTGCAACGCCGCGATGGAAGCGCCCTTGCCGAACGAATCGCTTCCCTATGCGACAGCACATCTGATTCGATTGCAGAAGCTGCTTTTCGTGCACTTGGGTGCATCGCCACACCAGCAAGCCAACGCTGCCTGCTGGAATTAAGCCAAACGTTGAAGAACAACACACGACGCGACATGGCTTGCGAACAACTCGCCCAACAATTTCGTCATTAACCCAGAGTGCCCCATCAAAAAAGCCTGGCGACGAGCGCCAGGCCAAGATCAAACAACATCTACTTTATTCAAAGTAGTCGATGCACTTACCACTTCTTATAAGGAAGGAATTTTCCGCACATTGTGATCTTGACGCGATCACCTTTAGGATCTTCGACCTTATCAACATCAAGGGTAAAATCAATGGCGCTCATAATGCCATCACCGAACTTTTCTTGGATCACGTCCTTGAGTGGCATGCCATACACCTGCATGATCTCGTAGAAGCGATAAATCAGCGGATCGGTTGGAATCACTGGATCCAGGCTGCCCTTGGTGGGGAAATCCTGCAGTGCGGCAGTGATCGCAGGATCCAGAGATAGCAATTCAGCCAACTTCTCAGCTTCTTCTTTTGAAGCTGTGGCTTGCCCATAGAACAACGAAGCAATCCAAACTTCATCAAGGCCCATGGCCGTTTCGAGATCAGCAAAACTGAGACCCTTCGCCTTTTTCGCGGCCATCAAAGAAGCCGTCACAGTCTCCTGCGAAGGTGCCGAAAGCGACGGGGTCATTGTTGAAACAGTCATAGTGATTACGAACAGGAGCTCACTGCTTTAAATCCAGCATTCCAAGACTGGAACGTCTCAGCAGTTCAAAGACTTTTGCTGGAGATGGAACACAAAAAAGAAGCTACTGATACCAAAAAGAAGACACGTTCAGCATCAATCAACACAACCTATCGCCGTCTGAACTGTTGAACTACAACCACTGAAAACAGCACTCATGAGTCAATTTTTTCAGTCCATTTCCAACCTGCTTGCCAGTCAGCGCATGGGCAGCGGCTATACAACCAGCCTGGTTCTCGAGCGGCTCTACTACGCGGATGGACGCCATCATCCCGAGCATCCNCGCCACGGCAGCTTTGACGGGTTGACGAGTCTGGTCGCCAGCTGATCCGGTTGGTAGCAAATGCAACATCTTTGGGGCACTTCGCTGCTGAACACTTCGTTCAAGTAGGAGCTGCCCTTTGACGAATCCTGAGACGTCCGGGAAGGAGCGCTTCAAAGCTCACCTGCGCAAGGTTGGCAGCGGAGAACACACCAGTAAGGGGATGAGCCGTGAGGAGGCCGCCGATGCCCTTCAACTGATTTTGGATCAAGAGGCAACACCCGCTCAGATCGGCGCGTTCCTGATTGCCCACCGCATCCGCCGACCTGAACCTCAGGAATTGACGGGGATGCTCGATACCTATCGGCGGAGTGGACCTCTCTTGCACTCAGCCCCTGGATCACAGCCCCCGCTGTGCTTCGGAATGCCTTTCGACGGTCGAACCCGGACCGCACCGATCTATCCGATCACCTGCTTGATTCTGCTGGCCTCGTCACAGCCAGTGGTTCTCCAAGGNGGAGACCGGATGCCCATTAAG
This sequence comes from Synechococcus sp. ARS1019, assembly GCA_002690325.1. Taxonomy (GTDB): domain Bacteria; phylum Cyanobacteriota; class Cyanobacteriia; order PCC-6307; family Cyanobiaceae; genus Parasynechococcus. The sequence goes on along the minus strand of NZED01000005.1, from coordinate 18,801 downwards.
TACGGCATCACCGCCATCGACCTCTTTCAGGCACTCGGCCTTGATCTCCGCGGACTGAGCCTGAACCAAGTTCAAGANGGCTTCAATCGCCATGGCTTCGCCCTCATTCATCAACCCGATCACTTTCCGCTGGCTGAAAGCCTGATCAGCTATCGCGAAGAACTCGGAAAACGGCCGCCNGTGGCCAGCCTTGAACTGATGTGGACCGCCCATCAGGGCGACCATCTACTGGTGAGTGGTTTCGTTCACCCCCCAACCGAAAGCCGCGCCTGGGAAGCCCTACGCCTCGCAGACGAAACCAACTTGATCACCGTCAAAGGGCTGGAAGGGGGAACAGACCTTCCCATCGGACGCGCTTGCATCACAGCGAGGGTCGCTGGAGAGAAGGCAGAACGCCTCATCCTTCATCCCCGAGACCACGGTTGCCATGAAGCCGATGTGGAGTGGACCGACGAAACGACCTGGACAGAGAACGCTCTTGCCGCTCTTCAAAGCCGCGGACCACTGCTGAAAGCAGCTCTTTGGAATGCGGGTGCCTACCTCTGGTTCTCGGGTCGGACCTCCACCCTGACCGAGGGGCTGCAGCAAGCCAAGGAAGCCTTAAGCAGCGGAGCAGCCCTGCAAACCCTCCATCAACTTCAAAGCTGGCGCAACGACTTGAGCATCTGATACCGCTCAAAAGGAACCCCTCCGATCGCAATTGTTTCCGGAGCAATGACCTGCCAGCCCCTGCGATGCAGCAAAGGGCGACTCAACTGACTGGCTTCCGTTCGGATCGCCGTGATTCCCTCAAAGCGCGCGTCCTGTTCAATCTGATCCAACAAGGCCCCTGCATGCCCCTGACGCGCCGCGCGACCACGGCAATACAGCAGAGCTAAACGATCCTTGGGNTAGCGCACNGCAAAGGCGTCATCCGACCCACTGATCCAACCAACCCCTTCCCTCAGTGTCCGGTCAAGAACACCGGGAAGCCATGCCAAGGCAGCCCAAGCCTGCACCTGTTCGGGTGAATACAGCAACGGAGCCTGAGATTCGATCGCATCGGCATAGATCTGCCGTAGGAGATCACAATCAGCGGCACGGGCCGGACGGAGAGCCATCAACGGCGTTTGTGGGAGTGTGAGTCTCCTTCACCTGACGGCAGCTTTGCAGCGCCTCCGGATACCGACCCTGCTCAGCGCTTTTCTAACGCTGCTTAACGACAGGCTCAGCGAAAGCATCGTCTTCCCACTCCTGCCATTTCTGCTGGCCGACTTTGCAGCGGATGGCCGCACCCTCGGACTCTTGGCTGGCAGTTATGCGCTGGCACAGTTTCTCGCCACGCCGATGATCGGAGCACTCAGCGATCACTACGGCCGTCGGCCCGTGATCGCGACCTGTGTTGCAGGATCCGTGATCGGGCTGGGTTTATTTGCCATCACGGTGAGCCTCCCCTGGGCAGCCGGATCGAGCCTGCCCCTACTCCTGCTCTTTGCCGCACGCAGCATCGATGGCATCAGCGGAGGCACGGCAGCAACAGCAGGGGCTGTTCTGGCAGACATCAGCCCACCCGACAAACGGGCGCGCGCCTTTGGCCTAATCGGCGTGGCCTTTGGTCTGGGCTTCATCCTGGGCCCATTCATCGGCGGCCAGCTGGCCCGCNTTGCCGTTCCGCTNCCGGTCTGGATTGCAACGGGCTTCGCAGTGGTGAACCTGATCGTGGTGCTGTTGCTCCTTCCGGAAACCCATCCGGTGGGCGCCCGTAGTCCACTGCCGCAGCGGCGAGATCTGAATCCGCTCTTGCGGATCGGCACGGTGCTGAGCAATCCCAGCATTGGCCAACTCTGTGCAGGATTCTTCCTCTTCTTCTTGGCCTTCAATGGCTTCACAGCCATNTTGGTGCTCTATTTCAAACAACGGTTTGGATGGGGACCTGATCTCGCCACCACAGCATTTCTCGTGGTCGGAGTGGTGGCGACCGTGGTGCAAGGTGGGCTGATCGGACCTCTGGTGAAGCGCTTTGGCGAATGGCGCTTAACCGTGAGCGGACTGGGCCTGGTTATCGCAGGTTGCCTGCTGATCCCAAGCGTCGGAACCGCCGACCGACCTGCGGTGATCTTTGTTGCCGTCGGGATTCTTGCCCTCGGAACCGGTTTGGTGACCCCGAGCCTGCGCAGCCTGGTCTCCAGACGCCTTGACCATGAAGGTCAAGGCGGAGCCCTGGGAAGCCTTCAAGCCCTCCAAAGCCTCGGCTCATTCCTCGGACCACCTCTCGCCGGATTCAGTTACGACCTGCTCGGACCCACAAGCCCCTTTGCTCTGTCAGGAGTTCTTCTGCTGATCGTGATTGGTCTCGTCGCCAGGAGCCCATTTCCAGCGGAAGAGCCAACGATCTAACCGCTCGTGATTGCTACGTTTCAAAGACTGATGTGAACACTGACTGCGTTCATCCATGTGTTCAGCTGCCCTGACCCCGGACCAATACATCAACCGGGAATTGAGTTGGCTGGCCTTCAACCAGCGCGTNTTGGCCCAGGCCCTCGATGAACGCACACCACTGCTGGATCAAGCCAAGTTCAGCGCCATCTTCAGCAACAACCTCGACGAGTTCTTCATGGTGCGCGTGGCGTCCTTGAAGTCTCAAGTCGAAGCCGGTGTGACGACCCAGAGCGAAGACGGCAAAACCCCGCTGGAACAGCTTCAAACCATTCGTGAAAACTTAATTCCTCTCCTTCAACAACAACAAGACCACTACCGCAACCAGATCAAGCGTGAGCTGCGCCAGCACAATGTTCATCTGCTCGACTACAAACAGCTCAACAAAGCTCAGCGGGAATGGGTACGCAATTATTTCCAGACTTCAGTCTTTCCCGTTCTCACACCCCTCGCCGTTGATCCCGCACATCCATTTCCGTTCGTCAGCAATCTGAGCCTGAATGTAGCGGCGGTAATTCGCGATCCAGAAACCGGTCAGCAACAGTTTGCACGGGTCAAAGTTCCCCAAAAAAACCTCCCACGCTTCGTGGCGATTCCTCCTGGTTACAGCGGAAGCAGACCCAAACCAATCCACACAGCAATTCTTCAGGAGCAGGTGATTGCCTTCAACCTGGAGATGCTATTCCCAGGAATGAGCATTGAAGGTCACTACTTCTTCCGAGTCACCCGTGATGCCGACCTGGAACTGAGAGACCTTGAAGCCGATGACCTGATGCTGGCCCTGGAACAGGGCTTGAGAAAACGGCGGATCGGAGGCGAAGTTGTTCGATTAGAAGTGCCCAATGAAATGCCAGAAGAGGTCATTGAACTGCTGAAGTCTGGCCTTGCAATCGAACAAGATGACGTTTACGTTATCGACGGACCACTCGGCCTCGATGATCTTTTTGGCTTAACAAGCTTACCTCTAACGACGTTAAAAAGTAAATCTCATACCGGCCAAACACCAGCTGTGATGGCGAGATCTCAGCAGCATCTGATTGAAGAAGGGTCGATCAAAATCGAAGAATTTGAGAGCATCTTTTCAGTGATTCGACGCGGAGACATCCTGCTACACCATCCCTATGACCTTTTCTCGACCACAGTAGAAGAGTTCATTAACCAAGCGGCAGATGATCCCCTCGTTGCGGGAATCAAGATGACGCTCTATCGGACCTCCAAAGACTCACCGATCATCGCAGCCTTGATTCGTGCCGCAGAAAATGGAAAACAAGTAATGGCTCTTGTCGAGCTGAAAGCTCGTTTTGATGAAGACAACAACATTCAATGGGCAAAACAACTTGAACGCTCTGGCGTGCATGTTGTCTATGGCGTTCTAGGCCTCAAAACACATACAAAAATTGTTCTTGTTGTTCGCAAAGAGGCAGAAAAACTAAGAAGCTATGTCCACATCGGCACAGGAAACTACAACTCAAAAACATCCAAGCTTTACACCGATCTAGGCCTTCTTTCAGCACGTCCTGAACTGGGTCAAGATCTTGTTGAATTGTTCAACTACCTCACAGGCTTTTCCAAACAGCAAAGCTTCAGGCGTCTGCTCGTCGCCCCGGTCACCCTCCGCAGAGGAATGGAAAGCCTGATCCGCAGGGAAATCGACCACGCCCGAGCCGGCCGCGCGGGCCGGATCAGAGCCAAGATGAATTCCCTGGTTGACCCAGATATCATCTCCCTTCTCTATGAGGCATCACAGGCAGGAGTGGAGATTGAACTGATCATTCGCGGAATGTGCAGCTTGATCCCAGGCAAAAAAGGCCTTAGCGAATCAATCACCGTGATCAGCATCATCGGCCAATTTCTTGAACATTCCAGAATCTTCTGGTTTGAAAATGGTGGAGTGCCGGAGGTATTCATCGGCAGTGCCGATTGGATGACACGCAATCTTGATCGCCGTGTAGAGGCAGTCACGCCAATCGAAGAACCTTCACTCCGCGAAAAGCTCGAACGACTCCTCGATCTGTATTTCAAGGACAATCGTGGCTCCTGGATCATGCAAAGCGACGGACAATTCAAAGCTCGGACATATCGCAAAGACGAACCAACCCTCAATTCCCAAACCGAATTGATCAAGCAATGGGGCCAAGGGGTCCCAGCACCAACAACAAGCACACCAGATCACTAGTGCCTGTGCCAAGAGATACAAGCGATCTCGTCAACTTCTTCACGTTTTTGTTATTGACGCAACAGAAAAGAGAGAGCGAAATAGAGATTTACGAGAAGCTGAATACTTTTGGTTTTTCAACACTTCTCCTAAAGCGTTAGTGCTAACTTCAACCCAAATCTAATTCAGGAGACCAGGGTGATGGGGATCCCTCTGGAGCCTTCCGTTTCGGCAACGAAGCCAGAACGGAAGCAACCTGCGCTGCCAAAGGGCGGTCGCCGTGCTTCAACACGACAGTCTGGACGGTTAGCAACCGATTCCATTGGTTTTTACCTCAGCACCATTGGTCGTGTCCCGCTGCTGACTGCCGCAGAGGAAATTGAGCTCGCGCATCACGTTCAGGAGATGAAGCAACTCAAGGAGTTGCCAGAGGACGAACTGACGCCACGGCAACGCCACAAAATCCGCATGGGCCAACGCGCCCGGGACCGGATGATGTCGGCCAACCTTCGCTTGGTGGTGAGCGTCGCCAAGAAATACCAAAATCAAGGTCTCGAGCTACTCGACCTCGTTCAAGAAGGTGCCATCGGTCTTGAGCGGGCCGTCGACAAGTTCGACCCGGCGATGGGTTACAAATTTTCGACCTATGCCTATTGGTGGATCCGCCAGGGCATGACTCGCGCCATTGACAACAGCGCGCGGACAATTCGTCTCCCCATTCACATCAGCGAAAAGCTCTCCAAGATGCGGCGCATCTCCCGAGAGCTGTCCCACCGGTTCGGACGTCAACCCAATCGGCTTGAACTGGCCCATGCCATGGGAATCGAGCCAAGAGAGCTCGAGGATCTGATTTCACAGAGCGCCCCCTGTGCCTCCCTCGATGCCCATGCCCGTGGCGAGGAAGACCGCAGCACACTCGGAGAACTCATTGCGGATCCCAACGGTGAAGAACCGATGGAGGGGATGGACCGCAGCATCCAGAAGGAACACCTGGGTGGCTGGCTGTCCCAGCTCAACGAACGCGAGCAAAAAATTCTTCGACTTCGCTTTGGCCTCAATGGCGAAGAACCGATGACGCTGGCGGAGATTGGACGTCAGATCAATGTGTCCCGCGAGCGAGTGCGACAACTCGAATCCAAAGCGATTCTCAAACTGCGGATGATGACGAATCATCAGCAGGCTGCTTGAAGGTGCCTTGACCGTCCTGCTTGGTCCAACCGTCATCGGCATCTGGCTGGTGGTGATCCTGATCACCGCCGTCGCCTGCCGCAAGCGATGGCCGGATCAGCAGGAGCTAAGTCGAAAAATCATCCATATCGGCACAGGTGCGGTGGTTCCACTGGCCTGGTGGTTCGCCATTCCCAAACCAGTGGCGATCGCTGCTGCCGGTGTCGTCACCATCGTCATTGCCATCAACCACCGTTGGCGGTGGTTGGCCGCCATGGAGGATGTCGATCGCACCAGTTACGGAACCGTGGCCTATGCCGGAGCGATCACACTGCTCCTGACGTTGTTTTGGCCCCAACGGTCAGATGCTGTTTGCGCTGCCGTGCTGGTGATGGCATTGGGAGATGGCTTTGCAGGCCTGGTCGGACGCGGGCTGGCCTCACCGCAATGGACGGTTTTCGGCCAACGGAAATCAATCGCCGGAACCGTCACCATGGCCGTTGTCTCGCTCTTGGTGCTCCTCGCCGTCGGTCTGTTCAGCGGCAACACGCCCAGCCCAGTGACCTTAATGCTGATCGGAACAAGTGCCGTCCTGCTCGAACAGTTCAGCGCAGCAGGGCTGGACAATCTCAGTGTCCCGATCAGCGTCGGTCTGCTCTGGCAGCAACTCGTTCGTTAGGCCGACACCGCCTCACGACCGGCGACGGCATCGGCAAGACGAACCAAAAGGTCTTCGGTGGTCTCGATGCTGATGCAGGCATCGGTGACGCTCTGCCCATAGGTGAGTTGGGAGAGGTCAGAGGTCAGCTTCTGGTTGCCTTCCACCAGATGGCTTTCGATCATCACGCCCATCACGTGCCGAGACCCACCTTTCATCTGATCGGCCATCGCCGTCAACACATCGCCTTGACGGCGGAAATCTTTATTGGAATTGGCATGACTGCAATCGACCATCAATCGAGCTTTTAAGCCAGCTTGATCCAATTCAGCAGCAGCCCCTTCCACGGCTTCGAGGTGGTAATTGCTGCCGCGATTTCCCCCTCTCAGCACCAAATGACCATCAGGATTACCTGTGGTGCTGACAATTGAAGCCTGACCCTCTGCGTTGATCCCTAAGAAATGATGGGGTTTCGAGGCCGCCTGCATGGCATTGATCGCAATGGTGACGCTGCCATCCGTGCTGTTCTTGTAGCCAATTGGCATCGACAACCCTGACGCCATCTCACGGTGGGTTTGGCTCTCAGTCGTGCGCGCGCCNATCGCCGTCCANCTGATCANNTCNGCGATGTACTGNGGNACCACAGGNTCCANNAGTTCCGTNGCNGNNGGNANNCCNATNCCNCGCNAGNTCCANCAGCANNCCACGNGCNCGNCGCAGNCCNGTGTTGATGTCNTANGAACCGTCNANATGNGGGTCATTGATCANNCCNTTCCAACCNACCGTTGTNCGCGGNTTTTCGAAATANACCCGCATCACCACTTCCAGCTGATCCTTCAGCCGTTCGCGGATGGGGATCAAACGCTTGGCNTAGTCGCGAGCGGCTTCCACGTCATGAACGGAACACGGACCNACAACCACCAGCATCCGATCGTCATCNCCACGGAGGATCGCCTGAATGCGACGACGGGCCGAAGCAACGGTGTCGCTCGCTGCCGGATCNATCGGCAATTCAGCGTGGAGAAGGGCTGGAGCAACCAGCGGACGGGTTTCCACCACATGAAGATCTGAAGTGGTGGTCATGGCCCGAAACCTGAATCAGGTCAAGGCTACGCAACTCTGAACAGCGCGTCCGATCGGTCTGCATGAAAAATGGTACGAAGACCACGACGTCCTGAGGTTGTATCCGCATGCTGAGCGCCTACCGCAAGCTGGCCGCAGAACGAGAAGCTCAGGGCGTTCCCGCTCTACCCCTGAACGCTGAGCAAACCAAAGGGCTNACCGAGCAACTACAGAACCCTCNGGCCGGCGAAGANNCCACACTCCTCCACCTCTTAAGTGAACGGATCCCCCCCGGTGTCGATGAAGCCGCCTATGTCAAAGCCACCTGGTTGAGTGCCGTTGCCCAGGAAGAGGTGAGTTCTCCTCTGGTAACACCCCTCGAAGCCGCCAANTTGCTGGGGACCATGGTGGGCGGCTACAACGTCGCAGCCCTGATCGAGCTGCTCAAGCACAGCGATGAAGCNCTNGCGAGCTGCGCAGCTGACGGTCTCAGCCGCACCCTGTTGGTGTACGACGCCTTCAATGAGGTGATGGANCTGGCGAGCGACAACCGCTTCGCCAAACAGGTGGTCGATAGCTGGGCCGCCGCTGAGTGGTTCACGTCTCGCCCCGAGATGGCAGACAGCATCACCGTGACCGTGTTCAAGGTGGACGGAGAAACCAANACCGATGACCTCTCNCCAGCCACCCACGCCACCACGCGTCCGGATATTCCCCTGCACGCCCTGGCGATGCTGGAAACCCGAGATCCTGAGGGTCTNAAGACGATCGAAGCCCTCAAGCAAAAGGGACATCCCGTGGCCTATGTCGGCGACGTGGTGGGAACGGGCAGTTCCCGCAAGAGCGCGATCAACTCGGTGCTTTGGCACACCGGTGACGACATTCCCCACGTCCCTAACAAACGCGCCGGTGGCGTCATCCTCGGAGGAAAAATCGCACCGATCTTCTTCAACACAGCAGAAGATTCAGGTGCTCTCCCGATCGAATGCAATGTCACCGGACTGAACACCGGTGATGTGATCACGATCCGCCCCCATGCCGGCACGATCGANCGCGATGGCACGGTGGTGAGTCACTTCGATCTCAAGCCAAGCACCATCAGCGATGAGGTCCGCGCTGGAGGNCGCATCCCCCTGATGATCGGCCGTGCCCTCACCGACAAAGTGCGCACGAAGCTTGGGCTGGCTCCCTCCGAACTCTTCATTCGCCCCAGCGCCCCTGCGGATACCGGCAANGGCTTCACGCTCGCTCAAAAAATGGTGGGCAAAGCCTGCGGTCTGCCNGGCGTCCGCCCGGGCACCAGCTGTGAGCCATTGATGACCACCGTCGGCAGCCAGGACACCACNGGGCCNATGACCCGAGATGAGATGAAGGAACTGGCCTGTCTGGGCTTCTCATCCGATTTGGTGATGCAGAGCTTCTGCCACACAGCGGCCTATCCCAAACCCGTCGACCTACAAACCCAGAAGGANCTTCCGGACTTCTTCGCCCAGCGCGGTGGGGTCGCCCTGCGTCCCGGCGACGGCATCATCCACAGCTGGCTNAACCGGATGCTGCTGCCCGACACCGTGGGCACCGGTGGCGACAGTCACACCCGCTTCCCCTTAGGAATTTCGTTCCCAGGAGGCTCAGGAGTCGTGGCCTTCGCCGCGGCCATCGGTGCCATGCCCCTNGACATGCCCGAATCNGTCTTGGTGCGCTTCAGCGGTTCGCTCCAGCCCGGTGTCACCCTCCGNGATGTGGTGAATGCCATCCCATGGGTGGCCATTCAACGGGGTCTGCTCACCGTCGAGAAGGCCAACAAATTGAATGTGTTCAACGGTCGAATCATGGAGATCGAAGGTCTGCCAGATCTNAAGCTGGAACAGGCCTTTGAACTCACCGATGCCACTGCCGAACGCTCCTGCGCTGGCTGCACGATCAAACTCTCGGAAGAGACGGTCGCTGAATACCTCCGCAGCAACGTGGCTCTGCTCAAAAACATGATTGCTCGGGGCTANAGCGATGCCCGCACCCTGGGGCGCCGGATCAAGGCGATGGAGGAATGGCTGGCCAATCCACAACTGCTCAGTGCCGATCCCGATGCCGAATACGCAGAGATCCTCGAGATCAACCTCGACGAGCTCACCGAACCGGTGTTGGCCTGCCCNAACGACCCCGACAACGTGAAGCTGCTGAGCGACGTGGCCGGTGAAGCCGTTCAAGAGGTGTTTATCGGCTCCTGCATGACGAACATCGGCCATTACAGGGCCGCGGCCAAAGTGCTGGAAGGTGCTGGCAGCAACCAAGCGCGTCTCTGGGTCTGCCCACCAACGCGCATGGACGAAGACACCTTGAAGGCCGAAGGGTATTACTCCACGTTCGAAGCCGCCGGCTCACGGATGGAAATGCCNGGTTGCTCCCTTTGCATGGGCAACCAAGCCAGGGTGGATGACGACACCACCGTGTTTTCAACGAGCACTCGGAACTTCAACAATCGGCTCGGCAAAGGCGCTCAGGTGTATCTGGGAAGCGCCGAACTCGCGGCGGTCTGTGCCCTCTTGGGGCGCATCCCAACCCCGGACGAGTACCGCAAAATCGCAGCAGAGAAAATCGATCCTCTCTCCGACGAGCTCTACCGCTATCTGAACTTCGATCAGATCAGCGGCTTCGAAGACGAAGGCCGAGTCGTTAGTGCGGACGAAGAAGCAACCGTGCTGGCGCAAGCCTGATCACCNCTCACACGTGCCATCCCTGAGCGACCCCAAAAAACGACGCCACCTCCTGGGCTCAAGCCGGAGCATCAGGAGGCTGTTGGAACGGCGATGGCTCGTGGTCATCCTGGCCCTGTCACTGACGGGTCTCGGCGCTGCGATTACAGGCCTTCTGTTCACCAGCGGCATCAACATCCTGCGCGACTGGCGACTCAACTTGCTGGATGAATTTCCAGCCTGGATTGTCTTACCCGCCCTTGGTGGCTTCGGCGGAATGGTGTCCGGATGGCTGATCAGCAATCTGGCTCCAGCNGCCGGCGGTGCTGGCATCACCCACATCATGGGCTTCCTNCGCCACAAAAGCGTTCCGATGGGCCTGCATGTAGGCCTGGTGAAACTNGTGGCCGGCATCATCGCCATCGGCAGCGGTTTCCCCCTCGGGCCAGAGGGCCCAGCCGTTCAAATGGGCGGTTCTGTGGCCTGGCAAATGTCGCGTTGGCTGCGAGCACCGATGGCGTTTCGTCGTGTGATCGTCGCCGCTGGCGGTGGGGCCGGCATTGCCGCGGTGTTCAGCGCTCCGATCGGCGGCTTTATTTATGCCATCGAGGAATTGCTCCACTCAGCCCGACCTGTGGTGCTGCTGCTGGTGCTGATCACCACCTTTTCCGCAGACACCTTGGCGGACGTGCTGGGATTCCTTGGTTTGAACCCCGGCGGCGGCGGTCTGAGCAGCACCATNGGCTTTCAGCTGGAACGGGAGTACACACCCCTGGTGCGCTTCCTACCCATCGACCTGGTGTACCTGATCGGGCTCGGCGTGGTGGTGGGAGTTCTGGCAGAGCTCTACACCCGTTATGTGCTCACCATGCAGCGGCAGGGCAATCGCTGGTTTGGAGATCGTCTGATTTTGCGGATGACCGTCAGCGGTTTGGTTCTGGGCTGTGTGTATGCCGCACTGCCGGATGCCTTTCACAANCCCAGCGAGCTCAAGCACCTGATCGGCGCCGGCAAAGCNGACAGCACCCTCGCGCTGGCCAGTTTCGTCGTGCTGTTTTTCAGCACCGGACTCGCCGCCGGCTCAGGAGCACCGGGAGGACTNTTCATGCCGATGCTCACACTGGGCGGAGCCATCGGTTTGGCCTGCGGCAGTGGTGTGGAAGCGCTCACCGGCCACGTACCAACCACGTACGTNTTTGCCGGGATGGGTGCCTTTGTGGCTGGCTGCTCACGCACACCGATCTCGGCGATGTTCTTGGCCTTTGCACTCACCAAAGATCTCTTGATCCTGAAGCCGATTTTGGTGACNTGCCTCATGAGCTTCCTGGTGGCACGGCTGTTTAATCCCCATTCGATTTACGAGCGCCAGATGGGCATGGAATTGGCCTCCGAAGGACGGATGCAACAGCAACTTGATCGGCACCGCCGCCCCTTTATCGCCCCAGCACCACCATCCGCTTCAGGAGAGAACCGCTGAACCAAGAAACTCTGCTGTTCGACCCAGCANTCCCNGAGCCGGATGCCCTCACCGCCGTGCTGGCCTTTCCCAGCACCTATTCCATCGGCATTACCAGCCTGGGCTATCAGATCGTTTGGGCAACTCTGGCCCAGCGCAGCGATGTGGATGTGCGGCGTCTNTTCACCGATCAAGGCGATCCCCTCCCTCGCCACTGCGATCTTTTCGGACTATCGCTGAGCTGGGAGCTGGATGGGCCTGTGCTGCCGGAGCTTCTGCAAAACCAGCGCATTCCGATTTGGGCCGTCGAACGCAAGGACGACGATCCAATCGTGTTCGGTGGTGGTCCCGTCCTCACCGCCAACCCCGAACCACTGGCCCCGTTTTTCGATGCCGTNCTGCTTGGAGATGGCGAACTACTGCTCCCGGCCTTCATCGATGCGCTCCAAGCCTGTCGCCACGCCCCCCGGCCTGAACGACTCAGACACCTGGCAACGGTTCCTGGCGTGTACGTGCCGTCTCTCTATGCCCCGCGCTACGACGCCGANGGCAGCCTGGTGGCNGTGGANCCGATTGAAAGCGACATCCCCCGACTCGTTGAAAAGCAAACCTGGCGCGGCAACACCCTCAGCCACTCCACCGTGGTGACCCCAGACGCTGCCTGGCCCGACATCCACATGGTGGAAGTGGTGCGCAGTTGTCCNGAGCTNTGCCGCTTTTGCCTTGCCAGTTACCTCACCCTGCCGTTTCGCACGCCCTCGCTGGATGACGGGTTAATCCCNGCGGTGGAAAAAGGTCTTCAAGCAACCAAACGCCTCGGGCTCCTTGGGGCATCAGTCACCCAACACCCACAGTTCGACGATCTACTCCAGTGGCTGGACAAGGACCGTTTCGATGGCACACGGGTGAGCGTGAGTTCCGTACGAGCCGCCACCGTCACCCCTGAACTCAGCAGGATCCTGGCCAAACGCGGCAGCCGCTCACTCACGATTGCGATCGAGAGCGGCAGTGAGCGCATGCGAGATGTGGTCAACAAGAAGCTGACCACCGAAGCCATCCACGCAGCCGCCAGCTACGCCAAACAAGGTGGTTTATCGGGCTTAAAGCTGTACGGCATGGTCGGGCTGCCGACCGAAACCGATGACGACGTTGATGCAACCGCCGAACTGTTGCTCACTCTCAAGAAAGCAACCCCAGGCCTGCGACTCACCCTCGGGGTGAGCACCTTCGTGCCCAAAGCCCAGACGCCGTTTCAGTGGCAGGGAGTGAGACCGGAAGCCGATAAACGGCTGAAACGACTCACCAAAAAGCTCAAACCAAAGGGGATTGAATTTCGGCCGGAAAGCTATGGATGGAGCGTGATTCAAGCTCTGCTTTCTCGAAGCGATCGACGCCTAGCTCCTGTGATCGCCGCTGTTGGAGACGGTCGCGAAAGCCTGGGGGGCTGGAAAAAAACCTATCGAGCGGCGCTCAATGGCGAACTCGACCTCGCCCCCGGCCCGGTGCTGCCAACACCACCTCCCTGGGCAGAGGTGATCCAGGACGCATGGGAGGCCTCACGCACCCTGCCGTGGACGCACCTCAGGGGTCCACTTGCGCCGGAGAAACTGCGGGAGCACCACGACCAGGCCCTTCTGCTGGCTGGGAATCAGCTGCCTGCTCAATAAAACCGGACAGACCTGCCAGCAGCACCCAACCCAAAATGTTCAGGCGACTGTCAAAGAAGGGAAGATCCGTGGAGTGCATCCCCACGAGGAGCAGAGTCGCCGCCCACCAGGCCCGCTCCACCGGATGGCGCTGAAGCATTCCACGCCGCAAAGCCACAATCAGCAGCAACAGCACCGTGCCAACCACCAACATGGCCGCCGGAAGACCATGGTTGACCGCCAACTCGAGGGGAAGGTTGTGGGAATGCCCGTGCCAGTTGCGCTGGGCATGCAGGGGGTAGAGAACACTGAATGCTGCAGCACCCCATCCCAGCCAGGGTCGCGCCGCGATCAGATCCAAGGCAAACGACCACTGAGCCAAACGCGTCAAGGTGCTGGTGGTCTGCCGCTCCAGCAAACGCTGCTGCACAACCTCGGGCAATCGCCCCAGACACCATTGCTGCACCGACGCGGGAACGCCAGGAAGGACGGCGAGCACAAGCGGAAGGCTGAGCAGCAGGACAAACGGAACCAACCAAATCCAACGCCCAGGGCCCATCACGACGGGTAACGCCAGGAGCACCGCAGCCATGGCATTGCGCGAACGGGTCAGCAAAACCGCGGCCACCGTGGCAGCACTGAACACAAGCGCAAGAACTCGATCACGTCGTCGCATCTCAGGACGCAGGACCCCAGCGAGGGCAAAGGGCCAGATCACCCCCAACCAGGCTCCGGCGACATTCGCGTAATCAAACAATCCGGAGAGGCGCCCATCAGGCTTCCCGCCGGCCTCAACGAACCAAATAATGCCGCCGCCAAGGAGTTGCCAAGGACCGGACCAGTCGAACTGCATCTGTCCAAAGCCGGTCACCAGCACGGGGACAGTGCCGGCTATCAACAAGGTGGCAGCACGCTGACGCCGCTCGGGACGATCTAAGAAGCAACGNAAGGCCCANAANGCCCAAAACAATGGCAGCCAATTGGCCAGTCCTGCCCAGGCCAGTGACCGGTTCTGGGCCACAAAGCATCCAGCGATCATCAACACCCCGGCCAGCAACAAGGGCCGCACCCAAGGATCACGCCAGAACGCGACAACCCGATCTCGGCTTCCGGTGATGCAGGTCACCAGCAAACAAATGCCTGCCAACAGAGCACTTGATGGCAGCAGGAACAACCCGAGTTGAAACGCTCGCCAACCGAGCACGCGCTCATCTCTNATGGGAACNCCGGTCACGCGAACACCGCCGTGCGACCGCGATACACCATCACCTGACGACGCAAATGCAATCGCAAAGCTCTGGCGAGTGCNAGCCGTTCCGTATCCCGACCCCGGCGGATCAAATCATCCACCTCGTCGCGATGGCTGACATGGGCAATGGTCTGCTCAATGATCGGACCGTCATCGAGGTCTTCGGTGACGTAATGGGCTGTGGCTCCGATCAATTTCACACCCCGCTCCCAGGCCCGGTGATACGGCTGTGCGCCTTTGAATGCAGGCAGAAAGGAGTGGTGGATGTTGATCACATCTGGGAACCGCTCGAGGAAGGACCCACTGAGCACCTGCATGTATTTGGCTAAGACCGCCAGTTCGATCTGATGGTCATTCAGCAAAGCCAGCATCTGATCCTCAGCCGCGGCCTTGGTGTGGGCCGTGACCGGAACATGGGCAAAGGCGACGCCAAAATCACNGCAAAGAGGTTCGAGATCACGGTGGTTGGAGATCACCAGAGGAACTTGCATCGGCAATTCCCCACTTCGTGCNCGCCAGAGCAGATCCAGCAGGCAATGGCTCTGCTTACTCACGAAGATCGCCACACGCGGCAGCTCATCAGAGAAATGCAACTGGGCCTGACCCTTGAGCCGNTCGGCGAGGGCGGCCGCGGCAGCAGGCAACGCTGCCCGGGGAATCCCAAAGCCATCGAGGTCCCATTCGATCCGGCTGAGAAAAACACCAGCTCCTGAATCGGTGTGATGGTCGGCATGACGAATATTTCCGCCATTGGCAGCAACCCAACCGGCCAGATCACTCACAAGGCCCGAACGGTCTGGGCAGATCAGTTGAAGAATGACCGTGACAGCGCCCAACGTGAAGCCTGGAAAAGCAAATTCTCCCGTGCGAACAGAGCTGGTTAAAGTCGCTGGGAATTTTTACCTCCCCATGCTGAGCGTCCTGCGTCGCATTGCCGCATTGTGTCTTTGCATCACGCTCAGCTTCGGCGCTGCCGGACTGGTCTCCCCTGCAGCAGTTCANGCTGATGAAGCAGCTGTGCTGCAACGGCAGGCCAGCGCATTTGCCGATACCAAAGCNCGCCTTCCCGAGCTGGCACGCCTGGTGAGCGATGGCGACTGGACATTTACCCGCAATCTGATCCACGGCCCCATGCAGGAAGTGGGTCGCGAGATGCTTTACATCAACAAAAGCCTGGACAAGAAGGAGCGCAAGGAAGCCGACAAACTGGCCAAAGCGCTGAAGGACTCCCTGGCTGCTCTGGATGAAGCTGCACGCCTGCAGGATGCCGGCAAAATGCAGAAGGCCTACAGCGTCGTGGCCTCCAGCTTCGATGCTTACTCCGACGTGATTCCTGAGGCTCTGAGCTGAGCCAATCCGTTGCTGTAATCGGTGCCGGGGCGGTTGGTCTCGGCACCGCATGGCACCTCTGCAATCAGGGGTTCGAGGTCAGCCTTTTTGATCCCCGGCTCAGCGAGCCGGTTNAGCGCACCGACCAAGGCAATGGACTNACCGGTTCGACGGCATCCCTCGGTGTGCTGATGGGCCATATCTTTCGCCGCTCGAGTGGACGGGGATGGCGTTTAAGNCAGCGCAGCATGGCGCTGTGGCCTAGATGGATCGAGGCCTTGAAAGCCTGGACACCAGCGCTGACCCTGCATCAAGGCTTGATCCAGATCGCAGAAGACGCCGATGCCTTCGCACGCATGGCCGCACTGGCGGATCAGCGACAGAACCTTGGCCTGCAGGCTGTTTCAGCTGATGCGCTAGCCAACATCTGGAGTGGAGCCAAGCACGGTGGGTTGGTCTCCCGCCATGACGGCCGCGTCGATCCNCTGCTGCTCCAAACCGCATTGAGAACAGCCCTNGCTGCGGGTGCTGCAACGTGTCTGGCCCAACCCGTGGGAACACTGCAGCGACTGGAACGCGGTTGGGGTCTGACCACCGCNGGCGGAGACCGCAGCCAGCACGACACGGTCGTGATTTGTACCGGCCTTGCCAGTGAAAAACTGCTGGAGCCCCTGGGGCACAGCCGACCGATGACACCTGTGCTCGGCCAAGCTGTGCGGTTGCAACTGACCAGCACCGAGATCGATTGGCAGACCTGGCCAGGGGTGCTGGTGGATCAAGGGTTCAATCTGATTCCCGATGGGTCTGGGCAGCTCTGGCTCGGAGCGACCGTGGAACCTGGAGCCGAGGCAGCATTCGAGCCGCTCGCCCTGCTGCGAACCCTGAACAACCGTGCTCCAGCCTGGTTGCGCGATGCAGAGCCAATCGAGCACTGGAGCGGTCTAAGAGCTCGACCTGTGGACCGACCCGCGCCTCTCCTGGAAACACTGGAGCCTGGGTTGATCCTGGCCAGTGGCCATTACCGCAACGGTGTGTTGCTCACGCCAGCGACTGCTGAATGGGTCGCGNCATCCGTCGCGGAACCATCAAAAAAGGGCCCTGACGGGCCCTAAAACACAGTCGTTCAGCCGATCACTTGGATTCGGTGAACTCTGCATCGATCACGTCATCGGCGGCTGAAGAACCGGACGCCCCAGCGGCGGCGTCAGCTCCAGCGTCAGCACCAGGAGCACCGGCAGCAGCACCCTCTTGCTGATANACGGACGCTCCAACGGTGTAAAGCTCCTGCTGAAGTTCCTCCAGCAGAGTCTTCATCGCCTCGAAATCATCTTTTTCGGTGGCTTCCTTGAGCTTGAGACGCTTCTCTTCGAGCTTGGCCTTGGCATCCGCGTCGACCTTGTCGCCCAGTTCGCCCATCTGCTTTTCAGCCTGATAAACGAGGGTTTCGGCCTGGTTCTTCAGGTCGATCCGTTCACGCTTTTCCTTATCAGCGCTGGCGTTGGCCTCAGCATCCTTGACCATCTTGTCCACTTCGGAATCAGACAGGGTCGAGGCGCCGGTGATGGAGATCGACTGCTCTTTGCCGCTGCCCTTGTCCTTAGCGGTGACGCTGAGGATGCCGTTGGCGTCGATGTCGAAGGTCACTTCGATCTGAGGAACACCACGAGGAGCGGCAGGGATGCCATCGAGGCGGAAGGTTCCGAGTGACTTGTTGTCAGAAGCCATCTCGCGCTCACCCTGGAGCACATGGATCTCAACGTTGGTCTGCCCGTCCACAGCCGTGGAATAGGTCTCCGACTTCTTGGTCGGCACCGTGGTGTTGCGGCTGATCATCTTGGTCATCACGCCACCAAGGGTTTCAACACCCAGNGACAACGGCGTGACGTCCAGCAGCAGGATGTCCTTGACCTCGCCGGCCAGCACACCACCCTGGATGGCGGCACCAACCGCAACCACCTCATCGGGGTTGACGGTCTGGTTGGGATCCTTGCCTGTGATGCGCTTCACCAGCTCCAGCACAGCCGGGATGCGGGTGGAACCACCCACCATCACGATCTCGTCNAGCTCACCGGACGACAGCTTGGCGTCCTTGAGCGCCTGCTCCACAGGCATGGCGCAGCGNTCGATCANCTTGGANGCCAGTTCNTCGAACTTGGCGCGNGTNAGNGTGAGATCNANGTGCTTNGGACCCTCNGGCGTNGCCGTNATNAACGGCANGTTGATCTCGCTCTGNGTGGCATTGGAGAGCTCAACCTTGGCTTTTTCAGCAGCCTCAGTCAGGCGTTGCAGGGCTTGCTTGTCCTGACGCAGGTCAATGCCTTCGTTGGACTTGAAGGTTTCAGCGAGGTGATCAACGATCACCTTGTCGAAATCGTCACCGCCGAGGTGGGTGTCACCTGCGGTCGAGAGCACCTCGAACACACCGTCGCCGACTTCAAGCACGGACACGTCGAAGGTGCCGCCGCCCAAGTCAAAGACCAGGATGCGCTCGTTGCTCTTCTTATCGAGGCCATAGGCCAGAGCCGCCGCCGTGGGCTCGTTGATGATGCGCAGCACCTCAAGACCGGCAATCTTTCCGGCGTCTTTGGTGGCTTGCCGCTGAGAGTCGTTGAAGTAAGCGGGAACAGTGATCACCGCCTGAGTGACGGTTTCACCGAGATACTTACCGGCGTCTTCTGACAACTTGCGAAGCACCTGAGCAGACACCTCTTCCGGTGCGAACTGCTTATCGAGAACCGGGCACTTCACCTTGACGTTGGAGCCGGCCTTCTCAACGCCGTAGCTCACTTCCTTCGATTCCTCGTTGACTTCATCGACCCGACGGCCGATGAAACGCTTCACGGAATAAAAGGTGTTGTCGGGATTCATGACCGCCTGACGCTTGGCGATCTGACCCACCAGTTGGTCCTGGTTCTTGGTGTAAGCCACCACCGACGGCGTGGTGCGGAAGCCCTCGGCATTGGCGATCACGGTG
>NZED01000061.1 GCA_002690325.1 Synechococcus sp. ARS1019 | reverse complement strand
GTTCAAGGCGTCACCGACAGTTCCAGCGACGACGACGAGCCCTTGGCTCGACAGTTGAGCTTTGAAGACGCCGAAGGGATGCTTCCCTGCTCTCAGGCTCACTCTCCCACGATAAAAAAGTTCAAAAGTTCGCGCGCGCGCGTTTTCCTCGCTATGTGCAATACTGTGGCGCTTCACAGGCATATGTAAAATTTTGTAATCCGCGATAAAAATAGCACTTCGCAATGCGACGAGTCACAGCCTGGGAACTTACTTATGGTAGGGAGGATAGTAGCACATACTACTAGTGGTTTCTAAAATAATGTATGGGGATAAAATAATGAATTTAATTACATCCTCGTTTTGCCGCGCCGTCGCGCGGCACTCCGCGCCGCGCGCGCGTCCGGGCGACGCGGAGTCAACGGATCTTTCCACCTACCGCGGTTTCCGACCGTTTAAGTTTGAATTCCACGCGTGGGTGTTGACGGAACACGACCGTTGCGACGATCGCAGGATGTAAGTTTTGGGGCTAGATTCCGTCGCGCATGTCGCGCCCTCGCGCACGCCGAAGCGCGTCTCCGACCGTGTCGACGGCACGGAAAGGATGCACGATGCCTTCTCGTCGATGTTCAGCATCGCGGACGGGCGTGGGAGCGGCTGCGTCCCTTGGGAAGGACGTGAGCGATGACAAGGTACAAGTCGAGCGCGACGTCAAGGAAGTTGCGCTCTCTGTGCTCGCTAACGAGGCGCGTATGGCGCGTTCGGACGAAAAGATTCGCAAGGTGAAGGTCACTGAACTTTTTATGGAAACTGAAACCTGTCGCGCGGGTCTGTTGGCTGCTTCAACGTTCNAGGTTCGCGTACATCGTCTCAAGCAAAACCGTGACGTGCAACGTGAGGCGTTGGCGCTTGTGACCGAGGAGTGTGGTTCCTCGTCGCAACTTTCTGATGAGACCGCCTACGATGAAAACAAAGTTGCACGCACGCGTGCAGCAGAGCGTCGACAAAATCCTCAGCTCTTGTTCGAGCAGGTGGTGCGAGAAGTTAGCCGTAGCGTCATCACCGCTGCGGAGGGCGTCGGAGCTATGCGCGAGGTTGGTGTTCGAGTCACCCAGAACTTTGTCAAGAGCGCCATGCGCGCTCTGTCATTTGGTGATGCAATTCCACGTCTGTCGGAGTGCGAAGACGGCCGCGGTAGGCCGAGCGCGCTCAGCGACGCATACTCGGACCAGCTCGCAGAAATAGTGAAGCACTACATTCGAGACGGGATATCACTGAGTCGAGAGACGATTTTGTCGATGGCCAAAAACTTCTATCGCGACGAGCATAACACAGATCCTTCTGAGAACACGTTCGGGTCCACATGGTTCTATCGATTTCTCAATAGCGCCGGCATTGCCACTTCTCTGTACAATCCCCAGGATGCCTTGAGACTCAACGCCGCAACGGTGTACAACGTCAGGAATTTCTTCGAGCGCGTGGCACGAACAGCAACCAGTAACGGCTTCGCGACATGGAATCCCGACTTCGACGCGAACGATAAGAGGAGCGAGATGATCATTTGGGACGAAGAAAAGAAGAGCCGCGTGTTCACGTTCGACGAGGCGAAGGTGATGCTCGCCTATGAGAAAGGTGTGCGCGGAGTAAGAATGTTGGTCATCAAGGACGAAGACAACCGCAGATCGGCTGTCACNGCGAACGATGCATTCGCGGCATCCGTAATGGGTTGTAGAAACCTCGCCGGCGCATCCTTGGCGCCTTACTTTGTCTGCACGAAGGAGCCGAATGTTGAAGATGGTTTTGAAATCCCCGGAACCATCNCCGATACGACGACGGGTGCATGCCAACAAGCCCAATGGATACGAGGAACGAAGAAGGGTTCGTTCGACGGATTCGCATTCGCGACTTGGGTCAAGGATCATCTCGCGCCGTGTATCCCCGATTTATCGCCGGAGAATCCGGCCATGGTGATATGCGACGGATGTTACGCTCACACAGTCGACGAGGTGCTTCAGATTTGTGCAACAATGGGGATTCTCATGGTCATTCTGCCGCCCCACTGCACGCATAAATTGCAAGGCGAAGACTTGTACCACTTTGGTGTGTTTAAAGGTGCGTTTCGCGTCGAGCGTGCTGAGATCGAAGCCATGAAACAGCTGTCTTCCAGCTGGTTCATCAAGCACTTCAACAATTCTGGTGTTGCAGTTTCTTTCGGACAGCGAGAGTTTTGGTACGCGGTTAAGGAGGCGTGGAAAGGCGCTTGGACGAAACAGGCAGTCGAAAAAGGATTGAAAATGCAAGGATTGGTCCCTTTTAATCGAGCTCCACTCTGGGAAAACTACCCGAACCATGAACGCAAGGAGCCGCAGCGCTCGACACCGGACAAGGAATCTCAAGTTGAAGCTGCCGAGCGGTGCGTTGAGCGCATGTCCATACCAGGAGCGCCTGGACTGCGAGTGATCGCACGATCTAGCGACTTGACATTCGATGTGACGTTCGACGGTAGTCCAGAGTCGTTCGCGCGAGCGCCCCTGAACATGATGAAGCTGGACGAAGTGTACAAGAGCCTTGAAAATCTGAGTAACCATGGTATGAACGACGACCAGTTGAACGTTGTGAAGCAGCTCGTTCGTGCAAAGCAAGAAGAAATCATGAAAAGCGTTGTCACGACGACCCGCAAACAGAGAAATACACGCAGACACGATCGCTATGATGAAGCGACTGCTCCAGCCATGGCCCGCCTGCTCGCCGCTCGACAGAAGAGAGAGAAAACGAAGAAGAGAACGCACGACGCAGCTCAAGACGGATGCGACGCTCGGTTCAAGGACAACACTGATGATATTCAATTTCTCGCGGCGCTCCATAAACGCCTGGAAGACACCGGTTCACTCGAGAAGGCGCTTACAAAAAATGANGCTCATGAAGGTGATGCGCGCGAAGCGAATCCCACTGCCACAAGGACCGACCGCTGATATCTTGAGAGATAAGTTGAAAGAGGTCGACGAGCGGCTCTATGAGGCAAACATGGAATGTACAAGAGTTGTGAACGCGCGACGGCCCAAAAGAGCACGTCAAGCGTCGTCAGTCGACGATGCAAACGTACGGTGCGAGATGACATGCCATTCAAATGGCATTCAAGTACAACTTATAACGGACGAAAAGAATGCGAAACGCGCTCGAAAACAAGGTCAGGTTCAGTCTATCGATGAAAAATAGAATTTTTAAGTTTACTGCGAAATTCCAGCGCGCTTCGCATCCGGGCGACGTCGGTACGTTCGCGCAAACTTTGTAATTCTAGACNCTGAGCACCTTGAAAATCANCCCATCACCATTTTCATTATTTTTGNNAAAAATTACATGCANGATGCNTGAATTTGTCGNGCGTGGCGTGGACGCGATACTGAACTAAACGCAACGAGCCGGGCGGCGTTCGAAAGGTCTTGAAGTGCAAAAAATATATCCGCGGCTCGCAGCTAACGGCGCGCGCGTCGCGACGCGAGAGGCGCGCGAAGGTCAAAAGTTACATATTTTACCGTTTTTTTCGAAATCACGTGTACTAATACTAGTTACCCGTGGATTGTACTATCCAAGAGTGAGTTTTTCCAGGACGAGCTAGGAACTGGTTTTCGCGATTGTAACACTTAAGAAAATGACGCATATAATATCGGTAGAGGCCATCTACGTGTAAGGTGAAACTAGGAAAACCGGGGCCCCGCCCAATATCTAGCTAGATGCATTCCCAGAGGAGAAAACCATGCTTACAAAACATTATTGTGTAAAAGGGTAGAAAGAATGATGCGATTGTAGAGCATAATCGCTAAGAGTATGAGGAGAGTTCGGCCATTTCCACTCGGTTACTGCATAGTAACCGGTTACTATGCAGTATAATTTGGCCCAAACTCCCATTAATTTTACATATTTTCTCATTCGGACCCCTCCTGCCGGGGGGGTGTGGTGTGTCGAGGGCCTTCGCGCCCTATCTTTTCCAGGGCGGTGCGGGCGCCACGTCACAACTCATCTGCACACCTGCATCGGCGCACTAACAGCGCGACAAGCATGGTGTTCTATGGTTCGAGTCTTACGATGGGTCCTACCTTCGCCGTCAGCTCACGCTCGGTATCAAAACTCGCTTCTAGTAAGTCCTACTTGATGGGGCAAGCTTGTGGAAGTGCACCGTGCGTGGCGAAAGAACGCGCTCAGTTTTACGTGGCGGCGGATAAAATGAAGACTAGAAAATCTGCCGCTAAACGTTACAAGGTGACCAGTAGTGGAAAGGTACGAGGTCGGCACGAAACGAAGTCGGCAGGTGACCCGTGACTGCAACTTGTCGCGCCGCAACTCTGACGCAAACTGACTCGAACGTCTCGCACACAGGTCATGCATCGTCGCCCAGGCAAAGCGCATTTGAACGGACCGAAAAGTACCGAGCGAAAGAGTCGTCTTAGCATTGAGACTGCAGTAGGTTCCTCTCAAAAGCCCTTGGTGAAGAACTGTCTCCCGTATGCCAATATCTGAACTGAAAGCTCCCGAAGCGCGAGTTCCCGAAGCGCGTCATTGGGACATTCGCGTTAAAATTAACAATTAATTTGTAGTGATTTTAGAGCATTTATACTACCCTTACTTTGCAAACTAACATGGGCGAAAATGTCGCCGCGACATGTTGCTTGTTGGGGGCAGCTGGGTTCAGGGGGGCGCCGGAAACTGCACTTCTACACGACTCGTTCTTGAGCGGACTTCAAAGCTGTTTCCGGAGGCAAATGTAACTTTGAGTTCGTATCGTACATTCTTCTCCTTATCGCCACTGTGCTCGCTCGATGTGTGGGATTCACGTGGTAGTAGCTGGCATGTCTCACGGCCACGCTCTTTTCGATACTTTCTTGGCTCAGAAACGAGCGCAAGCAGATGAGACTGCATCAAACATTGAGGAACAAGATATCACAACGACTTCGCGAAATGGGCTCGCCTTAGCTCGTCGGGGCCCAGATGGGATGGGAACTGTAAAGCTGGCGTCGTGCGGGTGCCTGGCTGTTACTTTTCAGAACTCTGTCCTTCAGCTTCGTGGCAAAGAGAAAATTAGAGTGCCTTTGCACAGGGAAGATACGAAGAATATAATAGCATTTAATGGTGAGATATTTGGTTCTGTCGGTGGGGAAGCTCCCGCAGAGAGCGATACTATTTGGCTTCTGACACGCCTGGACGCGGCGAACGGTGACGCTGCCGTGATAACGAATGTATTCTCCTCGTTAAGAGGACCGTGGTGCATAGTTTACTGGCATAATACCACACGGCATCTGTGGTTTGCGAAAGATGTTCTGGGTCGACGTAGTCTCTTGATAGGTTTTTCGAGTGCGCACGAAGGACTTTTCAGTATCGCCTCTGTCGCACCACGTAAAGCACAGCAGTCAGGTGAAGAGTGGATTGATTGTCCACCGGGCATTTACAGTATAGATTATTCCTCGTTATCCTTTGAGCGTAAACAGTCAATAGAGTCTCGAGTGAATTGGAAACATCATGCGTGGAGTGACGAACTGTCCTCAACTCTTTTCTTTCTTCGCAGGAAGACGTCAGCTAGATCCGGGAATTACGAGGATAAATTCGACAGATGCCGGAAACAATCTGTACAAGAACATACGCTTCACGTGTTATGGAGACTTTTAGATCGATCCGTCAGATGCAGAGTGACCCAATGCAACATTCCTTCACGACTGCAACAATGTCGACACGAGGAGTTTGGTGATGCATTTGTTGGAGTACTATTTTCTGGTGGGCTGGATAGCACCTTATTGAGTGCTTTAATACATAGGAATCTTTGCATTGAGGAGAGTGTTGATTTGTACAGTGTATGTTTCGATAACGGAAATTCTCCTGATCGACGAGCTGCCCGCAGCGCAGTGGCTGAGTTACAAAGAGTATGCCGTGGTCGTGCGTGGCGATTGATCGAAATAGACGTGAGCAAGTCTGAATTGAATTTACATAGGGATCACATAGAAACATTAATTTATCCGGGCGGATCAGACATGGATTTCAGTATCGGTGCCGCACTTTGGTTTGCGGCGAGGGGGGTAGGAAGGATCACTAGCGCGGGCCCACAAAAGTGCTTTAAAACTACTATCTACCAGTCCAGAAGTCGCATAATCTTTTCCGGAATGGGTGCCGATGAGTTGTGCGGTGGGTACTCTCGCCATCGTACCATTTTCAAGTCCTTTGGAGAGGAGGCTTTAGAAGAAAGCTTGCGCGCTGATATCCTCAACCTGTGGCGGCGAAATTTAGGTCGAGACGATCGTATACTTTCTGACCATGGTAGGGAAACGAGATATCCCTATCTCGATGAAGAGTTCATATGTCAAATTTTGCGGTCGCCTTTACGAGACATCGTTGATCTCTCTCTGTCACCCGGTGTGGGTGACAAGAAGTGTCTGCGGCGTCTCGCAAAACATCTTGGTCTTTCCTTCACAGCCCAGCAAAGGAAACGAGCGATACAGTTCGGTTCCCGAGTATGCGTGCACGAACGCGATGATGAAATGATCCATGCATCACCTCTCTAAACATCGCGAGCCCATTTACCACGATTTTTTTACAGAAGCCTGCGTGTTATGTGTCTCACCTTGGAGTGCGGCAGAGCTTGATAATAGTTGCACGTGGCTCACGGCCACTAGTTTTGCTCGCGCGCAGAGTTTCTCTTCATTCTCATCATATCCGTCTTCATCGAGACTATGGTTTTTTTGTTCGCTTCCCGGCGTCTTCCTATCAAGCTTATTTGAGTCTGCGAGTTCAACTGTGCTGATGTTTGAGGGTGACTGACACGTCTTGACGTCTATTTCTTCCGCAATCGAGCGGTCCGGACTGGCTCTGCTGAAGATTCTGATGTGTTCCATCTTTACGAGTTGTTCATGTTCGCTCTGCAGAAGGATGAAACGCACTTTGACTTCGCCCCTCCCGTCGCCTAGAAAAGCCGTTAGTTTTAAGGGGGGAGGAGAGCGGCTCTAAGACAAAGAAAAATGGTCCCACAATGGGACTCCCATAATGGGAGTCATATTTCGTGGGCGATGGGATACTAAGATATTCATTATGTAACCGTGGACGTATTTTATTACTCCAGTGGGTATGTATGCGCACCACTGAGTCGACATTCCCGATGCGACTGACTGCGCACCAACAGCCAATCAGAATTCAGATCTCATTCAAATAACATGTTTTGATTGGACAAGTGATGGGGGCGAACTAATGGACCAGCTGCGTAAGCGCACGCGCACGCCAGACGTACGCGACAGCTCCGGACTCGCAAATAATGGTCGCAAAACGCTCAAACATGCGTACCCTAACTATTCGCACGCTTATTTCGCTGGCTTTTTGCGTGTTCTGCGCGTTACAGGTTCGCGCGGACGGCCCTGCGGAAATCACGGGCACCGTGATCGGGATAGATCTTGGTACGACGTACTCTTGTGTTGGGGCGTATGTGAATGGTAAAGTGGAAATCATCGCGAACGATCAAGGAAATCGTATCACACCGTCATACGTGGCCTTTACCGACTCAGAAAGACTCATCGGCGACTCGGCTAAGAACCAGGCATCAGCGAACCCGACAAGAACGGTATTCGACGCGAAGCGCCTCATTGGACGTAAGTTTACCGATAAAGAGGTGCAGCGTGATCTGAAAATGTTCCCGTTTAAGGTTGTCGATAAGGACAGCAAACCCTGCATCGAAATTGAACTCAAAGACGGCAAGAAGATTTTTCAAGCGGAAGAGATTTCCGCCATGGTTCTGACGAAAATGAAAGAAACTGCAGAAGCTTACCTAGGCAAGGATATTAAGCATGCCGTGGTTACCGTCCCAGCTTACTTTAATGATGCGCAACGACAAGCGACCAAAGATGCTGGAGTCATCGCAGGTCTGAATGTTGCCCGAATCATCAACGAACCCACCGCCGCAGCCATCGCGTATGGCCTCGACAAGAAGGGTGAAAAGAACATTCTTGTGTTCGATCTCGGTGGTGGCACTTTCGACGTATCCATTCTCACTATTGACAATGGTGTTTTCGAAGTGATTTCGACTAACGGAGATACGCACCTGGGGGGCGAGGATTTCGATCAACGCATCATGGAGTACTTCATCAAGCTCATCAAACGCAAGCACGGCAAGGACATCTCCAGTGATTCGAAGGCTGTTCAAAAGTTGAGACGCGAAGCCGAGCGTGCTAAACGTACTCTATCGAACCAACATCAAGTTCGTGTCGAAATCGAAGCTCTGTTTGATGGAGTCGATTTCTCTGAACCACTCACCAGGGCCCGTTTTGAAGAGCTCAACAATGACCTTTTCCGCAAAACCATGGGGCCTGTGAAGAAGGCTATGGAAGATGCAGGCATGAAGAAGAGCGAAATCGATGAAATCGTTCTTGTTGGAGGATCGACTCGGATTCCAAAGGTACAAGACCTTCTACGAGACTTCTTCGACGGCAAAGAACCCAATCGTGGAGTCAACCCAGACGAAGCTGTTGCGTATGGTGCGGCTGTTCAGGGAGGTATCCTCTCGGGTGAGGGAGGTGATGAGACGAAAGACATCCTTTTATTAGACGTCGCACCACTGACGCAGGGTATTGAAACTGTGGGAGGAGTGATGACGAAGCTCATCCCGCGCAACACCGTGATCCCAACGAAGAAGTCACAGACTTTTACTACATACCAGGATAACCAGCAGACAGTCATGATCCAAGTCTTCGAAGGAGAGCGCGCCATGACGAAGGATAATCACCTTTTGGGAAAATTTGAGCTGACTTCGATCCCGCCAGCCCCACGCGGTGTCCCCCAGATCGAAGTCACCTTCGAAATCGACGCTAATGGCATCTTGAATGTCGGTGCTGAGGACAAGGGTACAGGAAAATCTGAAAAAATCACCATTACGAATGACAAAGGACGTTTATCGCAAGAAGAGATCGAACGCATGGTTGAAGAAGCGGAGGAATTCGCAGAGGAGGATAGGAAGACAAAAGAGCGCATCGACGCGCGCAACAGCCTTGAAACGTACGCGTACAACATGAAGAACACCATCTCAGACTCCGACAAACTTGCGGACAAACTTGACGAAGACGATAAAAACACGATTGAGGAAGCTGTTAAGGAAGCTTTGGACTGGTTGGATGAAAATCAAAGCGCCGAAAAAGATGAGTACGACGAACAGCTCAAACAACTTGAGGAAGTCTGCAACCCCATTGTGGCCAAAGCATATCAGAATGGAGAGGCAGACGACTCGGAGACTGTCGATGAGCACGACGAACTCTGAGACGCAAGGATAGCGCATGAAAACTCTAACGACGACTTCTATTCTAAAGTTTTAATTTCAAACTAAAATGTTTTACACTCGTGCACTCGTGGCACGCTTGACGCGAAATATATCAGAGGTAGTCCTTTGAAGCTTCGAAACTTCATTCGTGTTCAGTTGAGTCTGAACCCTCTCGGCCAAGTCCGTACAGGATGCCCTTAAAGCGCTCAATGCCCTCGCTACAGAGACTTGAACTGCAAAGTTTAAAAAATGTGAATGCGGTCAACAGACTGTCACTGCCTGCCTGATGCTGAGGTCCAATTCGCTCCACTTGAAGCAAATCAGCAAGCTTGTTCAGACCACCATGGATATTACCTAGTCTTTTCATCATCAGCTTCATGTCGTAAACTTGTGGGAAATACTGGGACAGGATGTCAAAGAATTCAGTTTCCGTTTGAGGTAGTTCCTTGCACGTCAAAAGTTTCAACAAATATCCAAAATCATAACCACTGTGAAAGGTGATCCACTTTACATCGTTGTTCAACACCACATCACTCACCATGAGGAGCTCACCAAAACGTCTCACATCAATTCCATTGAGTTCAAGTGCGGCAAAGTCAATGCCACTCTGCTTCAATAGTTCTATTGAATCACGCGCGTACATATCTTCCTTCAAATTGAACTCCCTAAAATTAAACTGCCAGATGCAAAACTGGCCGCTTACGCAGGGTAAGTTGCCTTTCGTATCAGTGAACGTCAAGCCCAATTGAATTAGTTTCAGCATGTCCACATTGCAACGCAGTGTATGGTAGTGGAACTCCGATTGATCTTTGAAAGAACCTACAGGGCGAGCCACCTAAATCGAAGTCAGATAACCATACAACTACAAGCTACCACTTACCACGCCCGGGAACTCCGTATCCATGGCAACGTAGGGATATTGTGTTACCACCTCCCTAATAATCCCCATTTCTTCCTCCAAGTTATCTGCCCATACTTCCCTAGTGACGATATTGCTGTCATTCATGATTGCCGGCATAGGTTTGCTCGGACCTTCTACCTCGACCCGTGCAGCGCGTGCGCTAGTGTACAGTTGTTCGAACTTCACTGCGGAACTCGACAGGGGACCTGGACGTCTCGATGTTTCCAATTTTCAATTGAATGTTGACCTGTACTTTTCTTCCATAGTATAAGGTAATTAATTTACCGAGAATGTGCGAAAAAGCATGCGGCCCCGTTACGTGATACATAGTGGTGTTATTGTGTTATGGTGTTATTGTGTTATAATAGTTACAATATTGTTGTTATGCTGAAGCCTCGGTCATTCTGCGTGTGTCTGTGTCAACAGAAGCCAGAGGGCGCTGCGTCGATAACCGCTTGAGAACGTGTTGCTCTCTACGTAAGTCACCGGTTAGGCACACGCTATATGAGAGCTTTGAAACAGTAGCAGCGTCCAACATGCTTCGAAGAGTCATATATCAGTTGCTGAATGTATTCGGCAGCAGTCACCTTGTGTTCCTGTTCAATTGCTGGTGCTGGAGACTGCACGGAGCTGCAGCCATAATCGCGTTCACAAATTGGATACACGACACGATGTGGAAATTGCAAATACTTTGGCAAAACGTCCACGCTCTGGTAAGATGTACTCGTACTTGGGGGTCCATCCATTTTGTTTTAACTGGAAGCTCATAGACGTGCACCAACAGCAGTTCTGCACCAGACTGGGAATGCCCAGAACTTACTGGTAGAAACAAAAGGTACGCAAAACCTGGTAGTATCTTTTGCAAATAGTCTAATTGGTTTGTAGAGCCGGGCACTGCCCGCTATATGCTTTCTGTTCAGCAGAGGAGGCACTGAGATTCTGGAAACACAGTGGAACACTAGCTGAATTGTCTTCACTTGAACATAATTTAGTGCTCAACGGTAGTTGGAAATTTCGCTTGGTGCCTGAACCGGACATGGTACCGCAAAACTTCCAAGCTGCTGATTTCGAGGATAAGCACTGGGATGATATCGAGGTCCCTTCGAATTGGCAATGCAAGGGTTATGATCAACCCATTTATACCAATTTTCAATACCCTTTCCCAGTCAACCTTCCAAGAGCGCGGCGATCCTCAGCGTCAGAGATGGGGTCATGTAGTCAAATTACAAATAGGACACATTCAAATCCTACTGGATGCTACAGGATTGCTTTTCAATCTTCAGAGAAATGGTTGTCGAACGATCGAAGAGTTTTCATCAACTTTGATGGTGTAGATTCTGCTTTTCACTGCTGGCTCAATGGAAATTTCATTGGCTACTCTGTCGATAGCCGTCTTCCAGCTGAGTTCGAAATCACAGCTTCGATCAAGAGTGGAATAAATGTGCTAACACTACAAGTTATGCGATGGTCAAGTGGGAGTTATCTTGAAGATCAAGATCAGTGGTGGTTGAGTGGTGTCTATCGTGATGTTCGAATTTATTCAAAACCGGCATGTTTTATCTCCAATTATCGCGTGTTTACCTCAAACATCACTACAGACGCTGCTTCTTTATCAGTTGAAATCAAATTAAATTCTAAGAAAAAGAGTCTGAAAGCGGAACTTGGTAACATGCAACTCCTTCTTCTTGACAATAAGGGTGTAACGGTGTGCGAAACAAGAGCGAATATAAATCCAAACCCAATCGAGGGAAAGGTACATGACTACGGGAATGAGGCGGCACGTTGCGAATACGAATACAGTAGTACTTTGAACTGTGATATATTGTGCCCAAAACTGTGGTCAGCAGAAACTCCTATTTTATACACTGCTATTCTTTGTTTGATGACCAAAGAAGGAGAAGAGCTGGACTGTGAAGCGTGCCGAGTTGGATTTAGAACTGTAGAAGTATGCAATGGCATGTTAACGGTAAATGGCATCCCAGTCATCATTCAGGGTGTCAACAGGCATGAACATTGCCCAGAAAATGGAAAATACGTTTCTGAGGAGCTGATGGTAAAGGATATATGTTTGATGAAGCAAAACAACTTTAATGCAGTCCGGACTGCCCATTATCCAAATCATCCACGTTTTTATGACTTATGTGACGAGTACGGTATGTTTGTCGTCGATGAAGCGAACATAGAGACACATGGGTTTCAATCATTGTTACATTCTACTGGTCTTTTGTCTGATCTACGTGTTTGGAGGAATGCTTTCCTTTCACGATTCACTCGCATGGTGGAACGTGATTTCAATCATGCTTGCGTCATCGTGTGGTCGCTTGGGAATGAATCGGGCTTGGGGCGAAGTCATAGAGATATGGTAACATGGGTCAAACAGAAAGACAAGAGCAGACCCATCATGTATGAAGGTGGGGGTGCGCGTTCTAGTTGCACAGACATAGTGTGCCCCATGTATGCTAGAATTGAAGTGTGCTATGAAATGCTGAAAGCGAAGGTGGAAACTCGACCATTGATTCTCTGTGAGTATTCACACGCTATGGGAAATAGCAATGGGGGACTTGACAAGTACTGGAAACATTTCCGCGAACCGAACAATTTACAAGGTGGGTTTATTTGGGATCTTATAGATCAGGGTATATCAAAGTATGATGATAATGGCACGAAGTTCTGGGCATATGGCGGTGACTTCGGAGATATTCCGAATGACAAACAGTTCTGCATCAATGGTCTAACTTTTCCAGATAGACAAGTGCATCCTGCCATGTATGAAGCTAAATTTTTGCAACAACCGATTACTGTCACATGGCTTATGCCTGGCCAGTATCAAACTGTAAAAGTCAGCAACTGGTATCACTTTCTATCGCTTACTGACTTGGAAACTACGCTGTATGCGTACACTTATGACAGCACAGAGCTGTTTCATTTCCCAGTACATCTTACTGTCCCTCCAGGAGGAACTCGTCAATTCGACCTGGCAAAACTTTTGCAGCTAAGTACATCCTACAGACTAGATGCGTTGAAATCTGTCGCACTTGTCAACTTCATAACGCGCACAAAACATGACACGAAATGGTGTGTTAGGGGATTTGAACTGGCAAAATCACAACTTGTGTTTCCAAAGTTCTTTTGTTTGAATGATTATAACATTCTGAGTGACACGACTTACGACGTGCGCATACGACAAGAAGGATGCTTCATAGCGGTCACCAGTGGCGAATTGGAGTGCTACTTCAGTACTCAAGGAGACTTCGCAGGTCGTGTTCATAGTGTGAGTTTTCATCAGACACCGTTTATACATGGTACGATAGAACCATGTTTCTGGCGCGCTTGTACAGATAATGATCGAGGTGGAGACGCACTTTCTTTCGCCGAACGATGGATTGATATTGGTTTCGATCAGCTTGAAACCATGTCACCACATTTTTTTGTCGAAAGAGCATCTGGTTACTGTCGTGTGATCAGCAACTTCTCCCTAGTACCGAAAAACACAAACTCCAAGTCAAAGCCCTTGGTAGAAGTTCGAATGATATACACGTTCAGTGCAGTAGACACAATGTCACTGGATGTGAAATTGAACTTTGTGCGCGCTATACCTGAAATACCCCGTATTGGTCTCGCTTTAAAATGTGATGCACGACTTGAAAAAGTAGAGTGGCTCGGTCGTGGACCGCATGAGTGCTATCAGGACCGAAAGGCTAGTGCACTTTTTGGGCGATATTCGTCCACCGTCGACGCTTTACATACACCATACATTGTTCCTAGTGAGAATGGTGGGAGAGCCGACGTGAAATGGGTATGTTTGAAGGATGATGTAGGACGCTGTGTCCGATTCCATGCAGAAACTCCCACGTTCTTCAGCCAATTCTCCGCATCAAATTTTGACCTTGATTCATTGCACCGCGCTAAGCATACGAATGAACTGCAGGAGTCTGGTTATACAAACGTTCACTTAGATGTGTTCCATATGGGTGTTGGAGGTGATGACAGCTGGTCACCATCTGTACACGAAGAGTTCCTTACAAAATCACGCGAATGGGACTTTAGGACGGCGATCGTATTCAAATCTAGTTAGTTTCGATTAATACTACGTGATGATGTGTGATATGATACTCTGAACTAACTTTGCAGGATGCTACAGAGTTGGGACCGTTACAGTTTTTTTACTTCAAGGTTATGAAGGAGCCGTCTTGTGTGTACATGCAAAAATATCATGGTCTGATGGACCGACTAGCGAATAGAACCACACTAAACATTCAAATATTCTGAAGATGGTGTTCGATCTCTGCATCGTTTAATGTCTTAAATTGGGAACCGTGCACAACCCCAACACTACAGAGTGTAGCGTTGAACTGACCATCCGGGCACGCTTCTTGTAGTGCCCTGAGACTGTGTTTAATGAGCTACTACCGCCGTTAGAAGATCAAGTTGGCGTGAGAACAAGTCATTTTACCTCTTCTGACGTTGTTTGAGATAGATCGATTTTTTCTAGGTAAGTCCGCACAGCTTGCGATCTACTCCCTACAGAAGTTTTCAGTCTCGTAGAGAAGAAGTGTCTCTCACTCACCTATTCCAACTCCCTCACACTCGTGTGAATCACCTGTCGGCGATACTTGGAATAGATGCAGCCCAGTCTCGTCTACACCCGCCAACAACATACCCACACCGTAAGGGCGTCGAGATGCGTGTTGCGTACAGGCCTACTAGAGTTGAAAACTAGTTCACCTGCCAAACTTTTGCCATACCTGAAGTTTTTTCACCGCCACGCCGCAAAGTTTGGACACGCTCGCCTCGCTGTCGTATACAAACGAAGCGTTAATCGCTACATTTCGAAGCATCGAAATG
Organism: Synechococcus sp. ARS1019; assembly: GCA_002690325.1. Taxonomy (GTDB): domain Bacteria; phylum Cyanobacteriota; class Cyanobacteriia; order PCC-6307; family Cyanobiaceae; genus Parasynechococcus. The sequence goes on along the minus strand of NZED01000061.1, from coordinate 750 downwards.
ACTTGCTGGCCGTCAGATACCAGTCCAGAAACTGCTATCCCTGCACACGAGCTGACCGGGAAAATCTTCTCGTGAGTTGCAGCAAGTTGAGAAGGACTGCGCTTTAAGGCTGCAATGACAACACTATCAGCTCCCTGCATGCAAAACGTTTACAAAAAACATGTATGCAGCGTTACAAATATACCTTGCAGCCTACGACGGTACTCCCTTGAGATACAGCCTCGATCGCGTCTACGCGGAAGTTGACTTAGTTTTCTTTGATTTAGCGAGTACTTTGAAGCGAACTTACACTCAACTTGGTGCAAGCGTCCGTGTGGACTCCAGCTCAAAACATCCTAGCGTAAGAAGTCAGATTTTTCAACAGCAATGACGTTTTGGCAACCTGGTCGTACTGATTGCGGAACATCCAACTTGTGAAGAGTGGCACGGCGATTGGGACCTACCTACAGCACGGACGTGGCGAAATCTCACTGGCGAGCGTGTTATCATCTATGTATGTCATATATTACATATTAAAGGGTATCCAGATAGTATCGTTACAATATTATTATCCTTTTTTAATGTCGAAATTTTTCGCGTTATGGGTCATATGACCCATAGACACGTGGCCTGCTTTTTAGCACTAGATCGATGATTTTGAAGCTGAAAACTCGTAAAAAGTTAATTACAGATCCTAGCTATCATCTATTCTCGTCGTGTGCCATTCCGTCATGCAGTCGACACACAAGTGGCTTCCACATGTGCCACAAG
>NZED01000036.1 GCA_002690325.1 Synechococcus sp. ARS1019 | reverse complement strand
CCTGTACACCCACCACCAGTACATCGCCATCGCGCTGATGTGTGGTGCCTTCGCCCACGGTGCGATCTTCTTCATCCGTGATTACGACCCCGAAGCCAACAAGGACAACGTCCTGGCTCGGATGCTCGAGCACAAGGAAGCGATCATCAGCCATCTGAGCTGGGTAACCCTATTCCTCGGTTTCCACACCCTTGGTCTCTACGTTCACAACGACGTAGTTGTTGCCTTCGGTACACCCGAGAAGCAGATCCTGGTTGAACCAGTGTTCGCCCAATTCGTTCAGGCTGCCTCCGGTAAAGCTGTGTACGGAATGGACGTTCTGCTTTCCAACTCCGGTGGTGTTGCTGCCAATGCAAACGCTGCCTATATGGACGGCTGGATGGGTGCCATCAACGGTGGTACCGATCTCTTCCTCCCGATCGGACCTGGTGACTTCCTGGTTCACCATGCCATCGCCTTGGGCCTGCACACCACCACCTTGATCCTTGTCAAGGGTGCTCTGGATGCTCGCGGCTCCAAACTGATGCCTGACAAGAAGGACTTTGGTTATTCCTTCCCCTGTGACGGCCCAGGCCGTGGCGGTACCTGCGACATCTCTGCTTGGGACGCCTTCTATCTGGCTGTCTTCTGGGCTTTGAACACCGTGGGCTGGCTCACCTTCTACTGGCATTGGAAGCACCTCGCCATCTGGTCTGGCAACGTTGCTCAGTTCAACGAATCCAGCACCTACCTGATGGGTTGGTTCCGTGACTACCTCTGGCTCAACTCCTCCCAGCTGATTAACGGCTACAACCCGTTCGGCAGCAACAACCTGGCCGTCTGGTCTTGGATGTTCTTGTTCGGTCACCTGGTTTGGGCGACTGGTTTCATGTTCCTGATCTCCTGGCGGGGTTACTGGCAGGAGCTGATCGAAACCATCGTCTGGGCTCACCAGCGCAGCCCCATCGCCAACATGATGGGCTGGCGTGACAAGCCTGTTGCTCTGTCCATCGTTCAGGCCCGTGTNGTTGGCTTGGCCCACTTCGCGGTTGGCTACGTCCTGACGTANGCAGCCTTCTTGATCGCATCGACCTCAGGCAAGTTCGGCTGATGGTTCTCTGAACACGAGTCGTTCCTCGTTCGTTGTCCCGCCTGTTTTACAGGCGGGTTTTTTTTGGCTTGTTGGGGGCGATCTCAACTCATTACTGAAGCAGTAACCGTTCCAAGTGATTTGTTTAGTATGCGAAAAATGCATTGTTGAAGAACTTGAAGGCTGATTGGCAGTCAGTTCCTGCCTCCACGTCTTGCTTGGATCGGCTCTTTAACAGCGCAGAAGAATGTGCTGGGTTGTGGAAGCAAATTGGTTACGACTACAACGTTGTCCAGATTTCGTCAGGGCCCTTACAAGGGCGTCTACGGATGGATCGCCAGCGTGGAATGGTCCTGGTTTCAATGCAAGCCAATCAGTCCTTACTCGTTGAGGGNTCTCGTCATCCCGGTTGGATTCCATTCACGATTGAGCACACGGATAATTTCANTGAGCATCGCCATTTTGGTGAATCAATCACGCCTCATGCGATGGGCGGATTCAATACTCAGTTGAAGGAGTCGTTGCTTCGAACCTCTCCCGGTGGGAGCCATATCGGTGCTGTTTTGCTTGAACGGTCGCGGATTGAGGCCTTGGCTGAGTTGAGGCCTGGCTCTCAAATCTTGGATCAGATGGAAGTCAATAACTCAGCGCAATTGACCCCGCAAGCTCATAGCCGGTTGAAGCAACGAATGGCTTTACCTCCTTGGCAAGGGGACGATGCCAAGCAATCTTTCGAGGCCGATTTTCTTGAGGCTGAACTGATTGAATGCCTTGAAACCAGCAGTGCATCCTCTTTAAGGCCTGCTGTTAAAACCCACCGGAGTGACCTCGTGAGAGACCTTGTGCGGTTGTCATTTCAGAACAGCACCGAGCCCATCAGTCTTTTGTTTCTCTGTAAGGCGCTATTTACAACGAAGACCACCCTGACGGTGAGTTGCCAGGAAATGTTTGGCTACGGGCCCGGTGCATTGTTGCGTCGTATTCGTNTGCAGCAAGTGCATCATGTTCTTCGCCATCCCGAGTTGCAACTCCAACTTGGCCTCGGTGGTGTTCAGGACGTTGCGGAGCATTTTGGCTTTGTCAGCCGTAACCACTTCGCTAGTGCTTATCGCGAGTTTTGTTCTGAATCTCCGCGTGACACGTTGGTGGCAGCACGTGGTCATTCCAATTGTTCCGTCAGTTTGAATCTGAGTTAAGCCGCGGTTCGTGATGTTGAACCACGGCTTTGGATGATCGAGATTAAGTGCGTGTGATCCCGACTTGGATTACAGCTCAGAAACCGGTGTAATCAGTCGTTTCAATGCATCCCCTGCATCCTCTTCCGTCAGGTTTTGTTGGGAATAGCCGTTGCTGTTGAGATCGTCGGGCTCGATTCTTCTGTTGTTTTCGCCAGAGAATTGCAGCTCACTGGCTTTGAGGTTGTTCACACCCATCACTTTGGCCAGCGTATGTCTGCCTGACTTGATGAATGAATCGCCTCCTTTGCGTTGGACTTTGACTTGATTGTTGTTGAATCCGTCAACGCGGATGATGTCTTTGCCTTTCTTTCGATAGTCCTTGATTGTTGCTGTTGCCTCACCGTCTAGATAGAAGAAGTCAGTGCCTTTNCCGCTGATCATGGTGCAATCATCTCCATCGGCGTAGAGGTGATCTTTGCCATACCAAGTGAAGATTTTGTCATTGCCATTTCCTCCCTCGTATTTGTGTTTCTCCCAATGTCCCGACATGAGGTCATTCTTCTTACTCCCTTCCGTGAAGACTTCGCCTGATGTTGGAACGACTAGGTTGAAATCTGCATAGTCAAGAGCCTTATTCGTCCACGGATCGATGTAATTTCCTTTGACATCGATATTGTCGTACCCTAAGGCCATCAAATCAGCGATGTCGTCTGCGAGGTCTCCAAGTTTCCCCCGAATATCGCTGGGAATGTAATCTTCCGCGTCAATATCTGGTAGCCACTGATTGAGGTCATCGAGAAAATCGTAGAGATCCTCGCCATCTGGAACAAGGTCAGCAATGTCACCTTTGTCCGGGATCGCATTGGTGATGTCATCCCAATTGGGGATCCAGTCTTTTCCCGCGTCGGGGATCACGTTGTTGAGGTCGGGGACAAAGTCTTGCCAGGATTTGTTCGGGCGTTTTGCCATCAGATGCTTGGGCTAACAGATCTCTCAATGGCTCCGCTGATCTGGGCCGGTGCGTTTCGGAATGATTGACGTTTTTTCGCTCCCACGTGGTTGGAATTTGCTTAAGGTCAACCGTGATTGATGGCCTGGATGATTAATCAGTGGCAGTTGATGCAGCGCAATGTCGGCGTCTGGAGAGGCTGTTTCGACACCATGGACCGATCTCTCGCGCTCATCAAACGTCAGCCGTCTGTTTTGACGCTTCAGTTGGCGCCGTCTGGGACGTCGATTGATCTGACGCTTCTGCTTTGGTCCAGTGGATTGCAACTGAACGACAATCCCTTTGCAGGCGATCCCGAAAANCGCATTTGTCAGAGCTTCATGCGTGTGGAGCCGGACTTGGGGTTTTTCTCCACCGGCAGCTTCTCCCGTGGAACCGTCCATGTTTCAGCTTGGACGAAGATATTTGCCGAATTTTGTTTTCTCGAGGGTGACCGTCGTCACCGGTCGGTCCTGTTATGGGATGTGTCTGGACGCTTGGATCGTGTGGTTTCGATTCCTGAGTTCCGCGATGGGGTGGTGCAGCAGCCCTGTCAGCCCCTCACCAAGGAGCAACTTCTGGGGGCATGGAGTGGAACTGAAGAGACCTTGTTTGCTGGCTCGCATGAGTTGAGTTGTTCTCCCTGGTCTGGAGTGATCGAACCATCCACGTTGGACGGTGTGCAGTATTTGCAAGATGGGGGAGGCTTCCGGATCCCCCATCAGGTCGTGAGTCAACAAGCGTTCTCCATCGAGGCCTGGTGGTTGTCATCGTTCGATTGTCTCCAGCGTCTGACTCGCTCGTATGACGCCAGCGGAGCCTTGCTCAGTACGCGTTCAATGCTGCTGCGTCGTCATGCTTGTTAGGTCATTCAGGCTTCAGCGAGGGCAGCACGTTCTGCGAGTTCCTTGATCAGCCCACGGTTGAAGTTGGGTGATCGCCGCAGTAGTTCGTCAAAAATCCCAGCAGGAACGGTGAACAGCACTGCACCGTCTTTGCCAGCACGTCCACTGGCTCGTTGGGGAGTGCCAATGATCACACTGAGTTCGCCGATGGTTTCTCCACAGCTCAGCAGATGCTGTTCTCCCACGTCGTCGATGAGTTCAACCGTTCCCCGAACCACCACTGACATGTGGTCGATGTTGTCTCCTCTCTGCACGATTGATCCCTCTGGTGGAATGCGGGTGATCTGACCTTGGTTGGTTAACCAAAGCATNCCCTCTGGCGTCAGATCACTGAAGAAGGAGGCTTGGAGCAACGCTCGAAAGCATTGCCTCAGTTCAGGATCCACCTCAGACCGTTGCTGCTCTTCGAGAAAGGCAGAGCTTCCGAGGTAGTCCCTCGTTGCTCGGATCGGCCGTGCCGATCCATCGGCATGCTCGAGCTGATCGAGCATGAGAATCCAGCCGGCCGTGTCTGGACAAGGGTCGAGCCACAGCAGGTTGAGTGCCTCTTCCGTGCTGCCAGTCGCCTCGATTGACTCCGGCAACGGCTCTAAGCCTGAGGCAGCTCGGGTTGGATTGAGGTCGTGCCGCAGCAACTTTTGGCGTTGATTGAGGCAGTTAACAAGAGGAATGAACAGTGGTTCTTGCTTGGAATCGTTCAGCAGCGTTGTTTGCAGCCCAGTCATCCACCGCCAGCGATCACTCAGTTTCTCCAGGCGTTGTTGTTCCCATGTGCCCTTGGCGCCAAAGCTCTGCAGGCATTCTTCCCAGGCGCTGTCATCAAGCCCAGANCCNTGGCGCAACAGCTCGAGCTCAGCTTGAGCTGTTGCTGGCAGTTGAGACGGAGTCAGGCCATCCAGCCCGTTGACGCGAATCAGTTCTTCGATTCGTTCACGCGCGGCTTCCCGCCGCAGGTCATCGGTTTGTCGTTCGAAGGATTCACTGTTCAGCAGGCCGGGTTGTTTCTCGCTGACGAGTTGCAACACCAGATGATGATCATCCTGGGATAGTCCGAGGCTGTGGCGCAGTTCTTCCAGTTCGAGAAGAGCAGTGGCGTGGTTCAGGCGTCCGCTCTGGAGCATCTCGCCCATGACATCGGCATAGATTTGCTGACCTTTTTGTTGGCCGATTGCCGGAAGTGCCTTCACCAGGGTGAAGACTTCATCGGGGGTGAGTGCGCTGAGCGAGCGCCCGTCGAGGGCTGCTTCGAGACCTGGTAGATCCTTCAGCTTCTTGCGCAGGTTGTCGCTAGTGCTTTCTCGCCGGTAAACGGCATGATCTCGCTTCCACCCGCGAAACAGGCTGATCGCCGTAAGAGCCAGCACGCCATAACGCAGGAGGGTGTCACCAAGTGCGCCGAGCACGCCTTGCAATGGGGCACTGAAGAAGAAAAAGGTGTTAACGGCCAAAAATGTCGACAGCTGGCGGGTGTGCTGGCGGGCTCGTTGGGATGGTTCTGATCGGCCTTGGAGGGTGTCGAAGTGCTCGAGTGCCCGTTCGATCAGCCGAAGCGCGCCCACAGAAATCAGNGCAGAAAGGCTGAGTACGGCGGGAACTGCGATCAGCCTTGGGATGGGAAATGCTTCGGATAGTGGGCTCAGGGCATTCGCGGGATCTCCGCTCCCGTCCAAGCGCAGCAAGAGAAAAAAGCCAACAATCAGCCCCAAATAGGAGCTCCAGGCCCAGTCCAATCCGCGTTTGCCTTGAAGGTTTTCCCAGAACGACCGTTCAGCATCGATATCCATGCAATTGCGTTGGCAAGCCACGCAGGCGCTTTGTTCTCGCCCGTCGCTGGAGATGGTGCGGCACATCGACTGCGTAATGCGTGAACTGTTGTTCACATGGGCCGTGCTCCCCAGTGGCGAGCGTGTCGCCGTGACTACCTGTTGGACAGGGCCCATTGGGCAGACGTATTGACACCAGGCTTTCCCTCCGTAAGCCCACCCCACAGTNATCGCGGCTGNGATTGTGCCGATCAGAAGAACCGCGAGAGCCAATGGATGGTTGTTCACCGCCAGCAGGCGAAGACAGAGGCCTGAGATGAGCAGGCTCCACTGCAGTTCGATGTGATGCCGCCCTAGCCAGGAATCCGGTTGCACTTTCACAATCTCTGGTTTCCCGCCTCGGCCGGGCTGTCGGCGCTGNCGGTCCAACGCCCGTGCCAGTTGTGAGACGAACGCGAGTGGACAGATNCGTCGCCACAGCTCATGGCTGATCACGGCAATGAGCAACAGCCCTCCGGGCACAACGCTTCCCCAGAACAGGCTGTTGCCGTTGATGCCAACGTCTGGCCACAGCAGGGACAGGATTAAGAGTCCCCAGCCACCGAGAAGGCTCCAGCGGACGAGACGCATCCGCTGCTCAGGCCAGAGGTTGAACGACTGCATGGCGTTGGAGCGCGTTGATATCCATTCAAGATGACGCGCTGTTCAGGGGGATCGGCCAACCGCATAGGTCCATCAATGGCACGAAGCTGTAACGCAATCGGGTNACAACTGAGTTGAAATCGTGCCGAAAAAGTCTGGCTATCTGGATGTTTTGCGTTTGATAAAGAGGTAAGCCGCTGGAATCACAAACAGCGAAAGCCAGGACGACACGAGGAGTCCGCTGAAGACAACGGTTCCAATGCTGATGCGACTTGCGGATCCGCTTCCGCTGGCGATGAGCAGAGGGAGAAAGCCAACGAGAGAGGTCGTCGCAGTGAGCAGGATTGGACGCATCCGATTGATGGCAGCTCCAAGAATCGCTTCATGGAGTTCGATGCCTCTGGCAAGCCTTTGNTTGGCGAATTCAACGATCAGAATTCCATTTTTGGCGGCAAGGCTGATTAAAACCAGGAGTCCCATCTGGCCATAAACATCCAGCGGTAATCCACGCAGTTGTAAGCCGATTAATGCACCCATCAGCGCAGCGGGAACGGTGAGAAGGATGATGAATGGGTCGAGAAAACTTTCATAGAGCCCCGCCAGTAGTAGGTACACAACCACCACTCCAAGGCTGAACAGAAGCCAGGTGGTTCCTTTGGCTTTGCGCTCCTCTTCGGCGAGGCCGGTAAAGGCAATCCCGATGTTGTTCCCACCCACTCGCTCGCCTGCTTGTTCCAAGCGAAGGATCGCTTCGCTGCTGCTGACCCCATCGCCTGGGACAGCGCTGATGCGGATTGAGCGGTTCAGCCCGTAATGGTTGATGCTGTTGGCACCTTCAATCGCATTGACTTCAGCGACATTGGCGAGTGACACCAGATCGCCCCTCCGGTTGCGGACCATCAGGGCCTTGAGATCGTCGATCCCACGCCGTTCTGTTCCGTCCAGTTGCAGCATGATGCTGCGGATCCGGTTCCCCTCAAACGTGTCATCGATGTAGCGGCCACCGATGGCGGTGCCGATCTCACGCATGGTGGCGCCATAGTCCAGATCGAGCGTCGCCATTAAATCTCGGTCGAGCTTGAGCTCCCATCGCGGTGAACTGGCATCGAATCGCGTGCCAACCCGCTCGAACCNGCCAGTGGCCTGCACGTCGTTAATAAAGGCTTTGGCGACGGCTTCGAACTCATTGAGCTCCAGGCGACCACCGCTGCGGTCCAGCAGTTCCAGTTGCAAGGCTGAATCACTGCTGAAGCCTCGAACGGTGGGTGGGGTTGTCACGACAACTTTGGCGTTACCGACGGCGGTGCTTAAGCGTCTGGCCAGTCGTCGTTTTATCGCTTCGCTGCTCTGGGATGCTCCAGGCCGGTCTGTGAGCGGCGTGAGTCGCAAGTAGAAGGAGCCTCGGTCTTCNCCGCTTTGGCCAAAGGAATTACCGGCATAGAAATTGCCCGTTCGAATCAGGGGNTCTTCGGCGACCACCTGCCTGATCTGGTCCATCACCGCCACCGTGCGCTCAAGGCTTGCACCATCTGGCAGCGTGAAAAATCCACGGATCTGTCCCTGATCTTCGTTGGGGATAAACGCTGTTGGGATCGTCGCGAGCCCGATNGTTGTTGCGAGCAATGCCGTCAGCAGAATCGCCAGCACCCAAGAGCCATGGCGCAAGCTTTGGCTCAGCAGTCGGCTGTAGGTCGTCTCGATACGGCTCATCCCGCGGCGCAATTCTGTGCTGATCCGCTGCAGCGGGCCAGGCAGGGTGCCGTTTCTGCTGCCTAAAACCTGCGCGCAGGCCATCGGCGTAAAGGAGAGGGCGTTCAGCGTGGAGAACAAAATCGCCCCTGCGATGGCGATCGCGATCGGTTGATANAACCGCCCGATCGAGCCAGGAATCAGAAGGACCGGCNCAAANACTGCTGCGAGCACGAGTGACGTGGCGACCACCGCCCCGGCCAGCTCCGCCATGGCATCTTCGGCGGCCTGCTGAGGCTGGCTGCCCTTTTCGATCCGCCCGGCGATGTCTTCACTCACGACGATCGCATCGTCGACAACAATTCCCGTTGCCAGAACGAGCCCAAACAGGATCAGGCTGTTGATGCTGGTGCCAGTGAGCCTCACGATGATCAGACTCCCGATCAGCGCCACTGGAACAGCGATCCCTGGAATCATGGCCAGGCGCCAACGTCCGAGGAACAGCAGCAGCACGGTGAGCACCAGGAGCACCGCATCGCGGAGGGTCCCCACCGTTCGATCGAGATTGGCCTGCACTGTGTCCGCCACATCGACGATCACNTGCTGCTCNACTCCTGGAGGAAAGCTGGATTCCAAACGCTTCAAAGCAGACAGCACCTCCTGGCTGACGGCGATGGCATTGGCTCCGTCGCGTTGGTAAATGCCAACGGCGATGGAGCGTTCACCGTCGAGGTTCATGGCCTGACGGCCGTAGTTGCGCTGGCCCAGGACGACGCGGCCAACGTCTTTCAGCCGCAGTAGGCCTCCATTGCTGAACGACCGCAGGACCAGATCTTCGAAGTCCTGCTGACTGTGCAGGCGACCATCGGCATCGACCGGCAGCGTGATCAGGGTTCCCTCAACGGTGGGTGAGGCGCCAACGCTGCCAACGGCAGCAAGNACGTTTTGCTCAGCCAGCGCTCGCGCAACATCACTGATCGTGAGGTCGTTTTGTTCAAGCCGTTGCGGATCAAGCCAGAGACGGAAGGCAAGATCGCTGCTTCCGAAGATTTGGACGTCCCCGACCCCTGGAGTGCTCAGTAATGAGTCGCGTAAAGCTTGATCGATCCATCCACCGAGATAGGTCGGGGCATATAAACCCTCTCCGTGGCTGAAGCCGAGAATCATCAAGAGATCATCCGAAGAGCGACGCACCCGGAGTCCTTCTCGGCTGACGGCCTGGGGAAGACGTCTGCTGGCCAGGTTCACTTCGTTCTGAACCTTGATCGCGTTGATCTCCGGATCTCCTTCGCGGAATCGCAGGCTGATGCTTGCCCCGCCCTGGCGGCTGCTGGAGCGAATGCTTTCCAGACCTTCCAGTCCCTGAAGCTGCTGCTCGAGGATCGCGGTCACGCTCTGTTCGACAACCTCAGGGGCTGCAGCAGGAAAACGGGCACTCACGCTCACCCGTGTTGGTGCCAACTGGGGAAGGTCTTCCAGGCCAAGACCTGTTAGCGCAGTCAAACCTGCCAACAGGATNAACAGGCTGCAGACAATGGTGAACACCGGTCGCCGCAAAAACGGCTGAGAGATCGACCGCACTTGGACGACTCAAAGATGGTCAGATCCTGCCAATAAAAATCCCCCTCTTGCCATTGGATTGACAAGGGGGGGATTCGGTTTAGGCGGGTTGTGCTTGTTGGCGTTCAGCCGACACTCCACACACCAGCGACGATTTTGAACAGTTCCTGAACGTGGACTGTGTTGCAGAGGAACCATGCAAAAGCAGCTCCGCCGCATCCACCCAGCCAGAATCCACTGGTGAAGTCTGCCCAGCCGGTGCGAGTGAACAGGTCGGAAGGTGGATTGTCGACAGTTACATCAGCAGGAGGAATGTTGGGATGCTTTCCAGGCTGGTTGTAAAGCAGAAAGAGAAGGCAGAGGATATGAACAGCGCCGATTGTGGCTAGAACCCCTGCTGTTTGCTGGTATTCGGTGGCACGAAGGGGACCNCAAATGGTGAAGGGTCCGAAGAGCAGGTATCCGAATGCTGCGCCAGTCTCCAGGCCGCGGAAGTTCGGTGAAATACCAGGGCGATAAAACGGGAGGTTGTTGATCAGGGCTTTGATGAAGTAGCCGCTGTTAACAGGAGTGGCGAGATTGCCGACGCAGGGGTCAGCTGCTGGAGTAACGGTCATGAAAAATAAAGCTGATGGGTTGGATGATCCGCTATCACTCAGCGGCGGTGATCACTCGACCCATAAGAACGATGAACACCGCAGGAAACACGATTCCGGTAATCGGCACGAAAATCGCAGGCAGCCAAGCAGCAGCGAAATCTCCAGTCATGTCTAGGCCAAGAGCTTCGCCGCTACTGTAGGGATCACTCTTCTAACGGCCTACTCAGGNCCCTGTTGGCGACATAAAAGTTCAATCCATATGAATGCTCTATTCGCTGCAATTCCCGCCGGTCTGATTGCTTTGTTCCTCGTGTTGAGGAAACGTCCGGTCAAGCCGATGTTGGTCAGCACTGATGCCCAAGACATCGCGGCCCTGAATCGTCAGCAACTGTCTCTGGTTGTTGCTCACTCCGCTGATTCATCTCCTCAGCACGATGAGACGGTGGTGTTTGTGCCTCCAGTCACGGAGCGTGACCGACTGGCTCTTCGGCAGCGTTTGACCTCGTCGATGAACGCGGACCCAGACGTCCGCCTACAAGCAGTTCATCTCGCCGATCAATGGGGCTCAGTTTCGGTGCTTCCGATTCTTCGTCGTGGTCTGCGGGATAGCGATGCCCGTGTTGTGGAGGCGGCCGCCGCGGCGATGCAGCGGTTCCGCGGAGCGACAAAGCGGCCTGCCGTTCAGGCTGCTCGTTTACCCCGCAATGTGGCGCGAATGCGATAGATCGGTCGGTCTTGGCTTTCGTGATAAGTGCGGATCTGCAGTTCACCTAGTAGGCCGAAGCAGAACAGTTGGATGCCGGCGAGCCCGAGCACCACAGCCAGCGTCATCAGGGGGCGATTGCCGATGTCAACACCCTGGAAAACCTTGACGGCTAGGAGGTAGCTGCTCGCCATCAGGCTGAGCAGGATTGCAATCAATCCGCCGAAGCCAAAGACATACATCGGTCTGGTGAGGAAGCGCTTCATGAACCAAACCGTGAGCAGGTCCATCAGCACCCGGAAGGTGCGGTCGATTCCGTATTTGCTACTGCCGAATTGACGGGCTCTGTGATTCACCTTCACTTCAGTGATTCGAGCGCCCTCAATGAAGGCAAGGGCCGGAAGAAATCGGTGCAGTTCTCCGTACAGACGCATGTCTGACAGCACATCCCGGCTGTAGGCCTTGAGCGAACAGCCGTAATCGTGTAACCGCACCCCTGTGACCCGTCCGATCAAACGGTTGGCGATTTTGGACGGGAGTTTGCGCTGCAGGGCCGCGTCCTGTCGTTGGTGACGCCAGCCGCTGACAAGGTCATATCCCTCCCGCAACTTGGCCAGCAGCATCGGGATGTCGGCTGGGTCGTTTTGTAGATCGCCATCCAGGCTGACGATGATCTCGCCTTGGGCCACATCAAAGCCGGCCGCCATGGCGGCCGTCTGGCCATAGTTTTTTCGCAGCAATACCCCGACCAGTTCCGGCACAGAGCCGCAAAGCTCCTCTAGGACGGCTCCGGTGCCGTCGCTGGATCCGTCATTGACGAGAACGAGCTCGAAGCGTTCGCCACTGGGGCGGAGTGCTGCCAAAAGCTGCTCGACGAGATGGGGCAGGCTCTCTTCTTCGTTGTACAGCGGCACCACCACCGACAGATCCAGGGGAGGTGTCATGCAGCAGCGAACAGGTCTCGGAGCAACTTAATCGGGCTCGTCGTTCCGCCTTAGGGCAGGTGGCTTCCGTCATGGCAGTGCGTCACGCGGCCAGCACCACGAAGCTCCCGGCGGTAATGACAGGCGACTGGGTGCGTGTCATCGGGATGGATGCAGTCGACCCCAATGCCGTTGCGGCCATGATCCTTCCCAGAGCTATGGCGGTAGCGGCCACCGCCGAGATGGATCCCAACGTGGGTGCAACGCTTCGCGGACCCGAAGAAAAGGAGGTCTCCCGGTTCCAGCAGCTGGTCGTCGCCGGGTTGCACCGCAACCGGAGTGCAAAAGCGTTCCTGTTGATAGGCGTCTCGGGGGATCCAGATGCCTTGGCTAGCAAACGCTGTTTGGGTCAGGCCGGAACAGTCCAGGTCCGGTGGTGTGGTGCCGCCCCATAGATACGTGTTGCCCCGCTGCTGTGCCTGGGCGGTCCAGGCCAGAACCGCTGGAAGGCGTTGCTGGATCTGAGTCGCATCGAGCAGGTGCGGTTGCCACGGTCCACGTTCGACGGCACGACCGACCACCTCATCCAGCACCAGCCAGCAGCGGTAGCCGTCCTCCAGCAATTGAACCTGCAGTCGCTCGTTGTCCTGTCCAAGGATGCGAAATCCACGACCGGCGCATGCCTGCGTGGCCAAGCCCTCACCACTGGCGCGGGCATAGCCATTGATGTCGCGCTCAAGTGTCCATTCACTCCCCGGTTGCGTGAGCTCAGGGGCCAGCAGGGTGCTTAAGGTCGCCATGGCCTGATGCATGCACCATGGCGTTCTACCGCCCCGAACCGTCGATGGAGGCCAGGCTCGAATCGGTCCTCGATCGCTTGGATGCTGAGGGCCGACCAGGGTTGCGCAACAGTCTTTCGGTGACGTGGGTGTGTTACGACGAGCCCTCTCCGCAGGCTGGTCAGGGCAGGGGGGCTGCATGGAACGAGCAGCGTCTCCATTACCCGGCCAGTGTGGTCAAGCTCGTCTTCGCTGTGGCTGTGGAGCAGTGGCTGCAAAGGGACCTGCTCCCAGACAGTGATGAGCTGCAACGTGCGATGCGCGACATGATCGGTGATTCCAGCAATGACGCCACTGGCTTCATCGTTGATCTGTTGACAGGCACCACGAGCGGCCCTCAGCTGGATGAACTCGGCTGGCCTTCCTGGCAACGTCAACGGCGTTTGGTCAACGACTGGTTGGCCAGCCTGGAATGGCCAGAACTGGATGGCGTGAATTGCTGTCAGAAGACTTGGTCGGATGGCCCCTACGGACGGGACAAACTGTTTTATGGAGCCGACAACGGCAATCGAAATGCACTCTCCACCGCTGCAACGGCGCGGATGCTTGAGGCGGTGATGACTGGCGCCATCGTGTCGCCACCCGCCTGTCGCCGCTTACGTGAGCGACTGGATCGCTCTCTCGATCCAGACCAACGCAGGGCTGACCCGGAGAACCAGGTCGATGGTTTTCTGGGTGAAGGCCTCGCTGATGGCTTCAGGCTCTGGAGCAAGGCCGGATGGATGAGTCAGGCGCGCCATGACGCCGCTTGGTATCAAGCTCCCGATCAAGAGCCGGTATTGCTCGTGGTCTTCGGGTCAGGACCTGACCGGGCGAAGGATGAAACTCTTCTTCCTGACCTAGCAAAGGCACTGATGGAGACCAACTGATCGCACACAGATGGTCTGGAACGGAGAGGGAGGGATTCGAACCCTCGACAGAAGTTGCCTCCTGTAACTCCTTAGCAGGGAGCCGCTTTCAACCACTCAGCCACCTCTCCAGCGG
>NZED01000004.1 GCA_002690325.1 Synechococcus sp. ARS1019 | reverse complement strand
CAGGGCCATCAACGCAATTAACAGATACGCCACGCCCCCAACCAGCCATTTCCCTGCAGGCTGCTCACTGAGAAATGGGTCCGGGAAATCCAGAGACATCGCAAGGATCAAGGCCAGATGAATCCCATGGGACAACGCGAAACTCAACCCGATCCAGCGCCTGTTTTGCAGCATCCACTGACTCAGGGATGACGGCCAGAGGCCATGCACACTCGAAGCCACAAAGGCCATCGAAAAGAGAACCAGGGAGCTACGTCCCGTTGCATCGATGCCTGCCGCGACTGACGTCGACGTCCATCCAGACAGGCCGAAATGCAGCGCAAGAACCGCCACGATCGCGACCGTCACCAAAGCCGTCAGTCGCCACCCCAGGCGTCCCATTAACACTCCCCTAAATCTCTTTTAAACACACCGTTCAGCATTGCCAACGGCGAATTGAAAGCACCACCGAGAAGGCCGGAGAGCAGAAAGTGGCTTTGCTGTTGTTCTGCCGATCAGAACTGCTCAAGGAAGCGAAGATCGCTGGTGTACAGACGCCGGATGTCATCAATGCCGTGGCGCACCATGCAGAAACGCTCGACCCCTAGGCCAGCAGCAAAGCCGCTGTAACGCTCTGGATCGAGTCCCAGACCCTCCAACACTGCGGGATCGACCATGCCGCAGCCCATCACTTCCAACCAACGGCCGCGCCACTGCACATCCACCTCCGCAGATGGTTCCGTGAACGGAAAGTAACTGGCGCGGAACCGCACCGGTAAATCACCAAAAAAGGCCTTCAGGAAAGCCATCACCGTGCCGCGCAAATGGCTGAAGTCGAGCCCTTCATCGATGGCCAGCACTTCAACCTGATGGAAGACCGGCGAATGGGTGGCATCCACGGCATCCCGGCGATAAACACGGCCAGGCGCCACGATCCGAACCGGTGGTGGATTCTTCTCAAGATGACGGATCTGTACTGGTGAGGTGTGGGTGCGCAGCAGCAGATCGTTTTGCAGATAAAACGTGTCTTGCATATCCCTGGCCGGATGGTCCTCAGGGATGTTCAGAGCCGTGAAGTTGTAATGGTCTTGCTCCACCTCGGGCCCCTCAGCAACGCTGTACCCCAAACCAAGAAAAAGATCGACGATCTCTTCGGTGGTGGTCATGAGAGGGTGACGGTGCCCCATCGGCGTGCCAGACGCCGGCGCTGTGACATCAAGGCTCTCTTGAGCAATCCGCTCCGCCATCGCAGCCTGCTTGACCGCCTGTAAACGATCGGCCAGCAGGGTCTGAACCTGCGTTTTGAGCACGTTGGCCCGCTGACCAACCACCGGTCGATCGGAACCCGGAAGTTTGCCCATGGCCCCAAGAACGGCAGAGATCTTGCCTTTTTTGCCGAGCAACCCAACGCGCAATTGTTCAAGCGCCTGGGAATCTCCAGCAGCCGCGATCTCAGCAGCAGCCTGTTGCTCCAAGGCATCGAGCTGATCGGTGAGCTGCTGCAGGGTGACTGTGGCGCTCACTGGGTCGATGCGGGGGCAGCTGACTGTAAGCAGGCGTCCCGCTTAGGTTCCCAGCACCGAACCATGAGGCCATGGCTCCGCTGCGGATCGTGATCAGCAATGACGACGGGGTGTTCGCCGATGGCATTCGAACACTGGCCGCCGCCGCGGCAGCCCGCGGCCATCACGTCACAGTCGTTTGTCCCGACCAGGAACGTTCAGCAACAGGGCATGGATTGACCCTCCAAACCCCGATCCGGGCTGAACGAGCCGATGAACTGTTTGTCCCTGGCGTCACAGCCTGGGCCTGCAGTGGCACTCCTGCGGACTGCATGAAGTTGGCCTTGAACGAGCTTCTTCCGGAACCCCCGGATTTGGTGATGTCGGGAATCAACCACGGGCCAAACCTTGGCACCGATGTGTTCTGTTCTGGAACCGTCGCCGCCGCGATGGAGGGGACCCTCGAAGGATTGCCATCCATTGCTGTCAGCAGCGCCTGTTTCCAGTGGCGCCAATTTCAGGCGGCAGCAGATCTCGCCCTCGAGGTGGCCGAAGCCTCCTTGAAGGATCAATGGAAGGACAATCTGCTGCTGAACCTGAACATCCCTCCCTGCTCCAAGGCAGAAATGGGGCCACTGCGTTGGACCCGGCTGTCCGTGCGGCGATACGAAGAACAGTTCAGCCGACGGGAAGATCCACGGGGCCGTGCTTACTACTGGCTGGCCGGAGAGGCTGTGCAAGATCTGGAATCCGCCGGTGAAGGCCCCCGCGACTGGCCCAGTGATGTGGCGCAGATCCACCGCAACGGCCCCTCTTTGACGCCAATCCAACCGGACCTGTTCTGGCGTGGACCGCTCAAAGATCTGCCAAGCCTCCCCACCCCCTGACCCGCACAGCCTGAGCCGCTTCTCGCTCAGCTTGTGCGGTAAACGCGCTGCAGCAACCAGAGCGAAAGGATCAGCCCGATCAGATGGGCGAACAACACCTGGGTGTTGCTCAGCACCGAAAGGATTTCCAGGGATGTGATCGGCAGGTTGTCAGCCGTCCCCTGTCCGATCACGGCCAGACCCTGGGTCTGCATCGACGCCTGGATGAACAGCGGCCCCACCAAAGCCTGGTAACCGACTGCAGCCAAGACCAGCCCAAACAGATCAGCGATGAGGCCACGTTTGATTAACCGTGAGGTCTCCCCGCGAGTTGGTTTGGCCTCGCTGTTCAGGGCCCGGCCCGTCCTCACGATCAACCAGCCGTGCCAGAGGCTGTAGAGCAGAACAAAAAACGCCAAGGTGGTGAGCGAAATCCCTGGCCCGAGNCCAACAGCACGCTCGGCATTCCTAGCCAAACTTCCGCCCACCGCCGTGAACAGCAGAACGCCGAGCACAACGACGCCCAGAACAACCTGAATCCAAAAGCGAATCCAGCCCATCCGCCGCAGTCCAGCGGACAGCATCTGGAAATCAAAGCGGTCGGGCATGCACGGGCGGAGCGTGGTCGTTCAAACTTGCCACCTGATTGCGCAACGTGCACAGCCTCTTGATTCCCCTCTGTTCCCCTGAGGAGGCCCGACGGCCAACGGCGCTCGCGCTGGGGAGTTTCGACGGCCTGCATGCCGGCCACCGCACGGTGATTCGTCACGCCATCAATGCAGGGATCGGAGTTCCCTCCGTCGTTAGTTTTTGGCCTCACCCCAGGGAGGTGCTTTTTGGAGAAGCCAGACTGAGACTGGATTTACCAGAAGAAAAGCTCTCTCTGCTTCAGCCCTTAGGGGTCGAACAACTCGTCCTGGTTCCTTTCACCAAAGATCTAGCCGCCCTCAGCGGTGAAGCCTTTGTCCAATCAATCTTGCTCGACACACTGCAGGCCCGTCATATCGCCGTAGGCGCCAACTTCCGGTTTGGCAAGAACCGTGAGGGCGATACCGACCTGCTCAAAAGCATCGCCGGTGCAGCTGGGGTGGGCGTGGATGTCGTTGACATTGTCGAAGACCATCAGGGCCGGATGAGCAGTAGCAGGATCCGCGCAGCGCTCGATGATGGACATCTCAGCCTGGCGGCCGAACTGCTCGGTCGTCCCTACCGATTCCAAGGAACCGTCGTTCATGGGCGGGGACTGGGACGCCAAATCGGCTGGCCCACGGCCAATTTGGAAGTGGATGGACGCAAATGTCTGCCTGCTCTAGGGGTCTATGCCGCCTGGGCCTGGCTCAAGGATCAGGCCGAGCCGATGGCGGCTGTGATGAATTTGGGACCTCAACCCACCGTGGATCCAGCGGCGCCTTCTGCCGTGGAAGTCCACCTGCTCGACCGCTCGATACAACTGGATGGTGAGCAGCTGCTGGTTGAGCCCGTGCAACGCCTACGCGGCCAGAAAAAATTCAGCGGCCTTGACGAACTCAGCACGCAAATCGGAGTGGATGCTCAAACGGCCCGCGATCTTTTGTCGACAGGCCGTTAGCCGACCGCTGGATAAGCGCTCAGCAATCCCCAGACAATGAAAACGCCAATTCCACCGAGAAGCACGATGCCCCAAACCAGCACGTGCATGGTGCCCTCGGAACCACCGTTCTCCATGAACTTGGACAATACGTCTCACGTCAGACTGCCATGGATCTGAACAGAGGGGATGCCGGCCTGGATGCCAAAGTCGCCAGGCTGCTAGACGCCAACTTGGACCGCGCCAGAGAAGGGTTGCGCGTCGTTGAAGACTGGTGTCGCTTCGGTTTGGATCGCGATGATCTCGTCATCACGTTGAAAGATTGGCGGCAGCGTCTTGGAGCGTTGCACCGGGAGGAGTACAAGCAGGCCCGGTCCACAGAGACCGATAGCGGAGCGGGGCTCGACCATCCAGCGCAGCTGGACCGGCATCGTCCCGACCATGTGGTGGCAGCGAACTGTGCACGGGTTCAAGAAGCCCTGCGTGTTCTGGAGGAATTTGCACGAAACAACACACCATCACTCGCCCAAACAGCCNCCACCATCCGTTATGGCCTCTACGACCTTGAGGTCACCTGCCTGGAGGCGACCCGAGCGGGACGCCGTCACTCACGGTTGAACGATGCACAGGTCTGTCTGCTCACCTGTCCTTCAACGGACCTCGTTCCAACCGTGGAACAAGCACTTCGCAGTGGAGTGCAAATGGTCCAGTACCGAGAGAAAACGGCAAATGACCGACAGCAACTTGAGCAAGCCACAACGTTGGCTGANTTGTGTAGGCGTTATGGGGCACTCTTTATCGTCAATGACCGCATTGATCTGGCTCTCGCGGTGAATGCTGATGGCGTTCACCTGGGACAAGACGACCTGCCCACCGACGTGGCTCGACGCTTGATCGGGACTGAACGTCTGCTCGGACGCAGCACCCACACGCTCGACGAGGTGAGGCGAGCTGACGAAGAAGGCTGCGATTACCTCGGGCTGGGACCGGCGTTCTCGACGTCTGTCAAGCCGGAGAAAGCACCGATCGACCTCAACCTGCTGACCGAAGCGACGGACGTGACCCACCGACCGATATTTGCGATCGGAGGCATTGATGCCAACAACGTTCCAACCCTGATCGAGCATGGCTGCCGCCACATCGCAGTGATCGGCGCAATCATGAAAGCCAATGATCCAGCAGCGGCCAGTCAGGCTCTGCTTCGGCTTCTTTCACGCCCCCATTTCTGACGAAANCGCAGCAGCCATGACCTTGGAGCTCACTGTGAATGGTGCCCCTCAAAGCATCGATCAACCGACCACAGGCGCAACCTTGGTTCAGGTTCTGCAGAGCTTGGGACATAACCCAAGCCTTGTGGTCGTGGAACACAACGGTTTGATCGCCCCAAGAAGCCGGTGGCAGGAGCCAATGATCAACCCAGGCGACAATCTCGAGATCGTCACCATTGTTGGAGGCGGTTCCTAGATTCTGTGCAGTTCTGAGCTCGCCGTGATCGTCATGGTGTCCCCCCGGCACAGGTCCTGGATGCGTCGATTCCTGGCAGGTGCATTGCTCCCGCTTGTTCTGGTCGGTCTGTTCCTGATTCCAGCGCAGCCTGCTGATGCAGCTCGCGGCGGCCGAATTGGAGGTGGCAGTTTCCGAGCTCCAAGCATGCCCCGNGGCGGCGGCGGCGCCTATCGCGGTGGTGGTGGCGGTTATCGCGGTGGTGGTTATCGCGGCGGTGGTTTCGGCTTGCCCTTCTTGATTCCCTTTGGATTTTTTGGCGGCGGCAGCCTATTCGGACTGCTGATTTTGATGGCGGTCGCGGGTGTTTTGGTCAATGCCGTACGCGGGGGATCCGACGCCATTGCTGGTGGGTCCCGCGAGGTGATTCCTCCAACACCTCGAAACGTGAACCTGATTCAGGTGCAACTTGGCCTTCTTGCCAGTGCCAAATCACTCCAGGATGATCTTCGTTCCGTCGCCTCCGCCGCTGATACATCCAGCCCGACCGGACTGCAGCGCGTTTTGCAAGAAACGACCCTGGCCATGCTCCGTCAACCTGATCTTTGGGTTTACTCCAACCTTGAGAGCGGCCAAGTTCCGTTCAACTCGGCTGAATCGACGTTCAATCGTCTCTCGATGAGCGAACGCAGCAAGTTGGATGCCGAATTGACGACCAATGTGTCCGGTCAACGCCGTGATCTTGGTTCCAATGCCGGTTCTGGAGACGCTGACGAAACCAGTGAATACATCGTTGTCACCCTGCTGGTGGCCTCCACAGCAACGGCCAAGTTGCGGGGAGCTGAGACTGGTGAAGCCCTTCGAGAAACCCTGCGGATTCTTGGATCCACATCCTCCTCTGAGCTGATGGCTCTCGAAGTGATCTGGCAACCTGAAGGCCGAGGGGATGTGCTGAGTGCAGAAGAATTAATTACGGCCTACCCCAATCTTCAGCACCTCTGAAGCCTTCACAATCTTTTTGGCTGGCAGACCGAANATCGGGCTGTCAGCTGAGAATTTATTCCTAGTGTTGAAGCCGAGAGAGTTTCGACGTTGGCCCCGGATCCCCGTTTGATGGCTTGGAGTGAAAACGGTGAGCTGTCCGGGTCAGACAGACAAGCGTTGGTGAGGGCTCTGAAGCGTTTTGAGGCCGACACCACCATTCAGGAACTNCATCGTCTTGATCAGGACTGCTGCGACAGCGCAAGCTGACCTCGAAGGATCCTGAGCGCGGCCATCGCCGCTCCATAGCCGTTGTCAATATTGACCACGGTCAGGCCCGGTGCACAGCTCGCAAGCATTCCATCAAGGGCACAACGGCCTCCCTGACTGACTCCATAACCAACCGACACCGGTACACCAATAACAGGCTGGGCAACCAATCCAGCCAGAACTGTGGGTAACGCCCCTTCCATGCCAGCGCAGGCAATCAAGACTTTTGATGCCTGCAGCTGGGGCAAGACATCGAGCAACCGATGCAGTCCTGCCACTCCAACATCCATGAAGGAGTGAACGCCAACCCCGTGCCATCGCAACGCGAGGCTGATTTCAGCGACCACTGACGCATCGCTGGTTCCACCCGACAGCACTGCAACATCGGCCGGAGCCGTCTCTAACTCAGGGAAGCAACCAAGGGTGAGACACCGCGCATCGGGGTGATAAGCAGCCGCAGGCAACAGCTCTTGAACCGCAGCGGCCTTCTTCGGCTCAACGCGCGTCACCAATCCCAGCTCACAGGCCTGATCNAAGCCGCGCAACACAGAGGCGATTTGATCGGCCGATTTGTGCTGTCCCCAGACGGCTTCGACCATGCCAAGCCTCTGACGGCGTTTTAGATCCAAACGCGCATCGGTCATGGCAACGTCAGTGGCTGCCGTTGAAGCTCCCCTTCAGCAACCAACGGGAAGGGGGATGGAGCGTCATCAGCAAGATGCAAAGCCGTCTTCACAGCAGCATCGAACGTTGCCTGAACGCTCTCGACGTCCTGATCCGTGATGGCCTTCCACTGCTCACGGCTGGCCCAACGGATCAGCAGCAAGGCTTCTTCACGATCTGGATCCCAATAGAGATCGCGGCCTAAAAAACCAGACTGAGCTTCAAGCCAGGGTTGCCATGTGGAGCGTTCAGCGCTCAACCAGATCTCCCGTTGGTCTGAGGGCACATGCAGCCTCAGCTGTTCCACCACATCAGACACAGCCATCCCGGGGTTTGCCAACACCAGCAGGATGGCGAGGCAAACAGTGAAAACGCGACTCATTCCCGTGACAGCAACGTGACGGCTTGGCAGCTAATGCCTTCCTCTCGGCCCTCTGGACCCAGTTTTTCATTGGTCGTTGCTTTGACGCCAACGCAATCGGGATCCAGTCCCACTGTCGCAGCAAGATTGCTGCGCATCGCATCGATATGAGGTTTGAGTTTGGGCCGTTCAGCGATGACGACCGCATCGATATTGACCACCGCCCAGCCACGTTCCTTCACCAAGGCCACCACCTGTTTCAACAAAACCAAGCTGTCTGCACCCTTCCATTGCGGGTCTGTCGGTGGAAAGTATTTACCGATATCGCCTAAGGACAGAGCACCGAGCAAGGCATCCATCACCGCGTGAACCAACACGTCGGCGTCACTGTGACCATCAAGACCCAAGCCAGCGGGATGATCNAGCCGAACGCCTCCAAGAATCAACGGCCGTTCAGGCACGAGGCGATGGATGTCATACCCATTGCCAATGCGCAGTTGCATCGTGGACTCGCTGTCTGACTCCATTGTTCCGGTTAGCTGTTGCCAACGGCGAAACAGATCGGGGCGGCGCTGCTGCGTCCGGAGTTCCCGTTGCTGCTGCCGCCAGGACTCNATCGCGGCATGGTCCCCGCTTCGCAGAACNNCAGGAACAGTACGGCCCTGAAACTCCGCAGGCCTCGTGTAATGCGGATGCTCGAGGAGCAGCGTGCTGTGACTTTCCTCCACCAANGACGCGGGAGTTCCGACCGTTCCTGGCAGAAGCCTCACCACGCCATTGATCACCGTCATCGCCGGCAGCTCACCACCGGTCAGCACAAAATCACCGCACGACACCTCNTCATCACAGAGGGTGCGAATGCGTTCATCAAAACCTTCGTAGTGGCCACACAAAAACACGATCTGGTCGTAGTCCGTTGCCCAGCGTTGAAAGTCGGCCTGTCGTAAGGGTTGTCCTTGAGGGGACATCATCAGAACCCTGCAACGGCTGCAGCGGGGGATGGAGTCCATGGCGGCGAAGACTGGCTCTGGCTTCAAGACCATTCCCGCTCCACCGCCGTAGGGGATGTCATCCACCTTGCGGTAGCGATCCGTCGCAAAATCCCTGGGATTGTGGAGATGCAGCTCAGCAATTCCTGCTGTAAAGGCACGGCCAATCACCCCCAGATCCAGCAAAGGAGCGAAGGCCTGAGGGGCCAGGCTCACCACATCAAGGCGATACGGAGCCATGGCGCCTAAGCCGCAGGCTTGGACACTTTCCGGATATCAGTCGAGAAGCTTCCTTGCACAGGCTGTCCGGACGAATCGACTGCCGTTGTGCTGCGTAAACGCAGGTTGGGACGCGTAAACCAAATCCGTTCTTGCACTTCAAGACCATCNGTCTGCTGGAGGATCAGCTCAAAACTGCCGTCTGGCCAAAAGCGCCAAAGGCCCGTTTGGAGGTCTGATCCGTGCTGAATACTGAGAGCACCTCCTTGCTCGAAAACAAGGGACGTGGTCAAACCACCAGGAGCCTCAACCGAAAGACGGCCCAATTCGCCTGGTTCGGCTGGAGCTGAACGCACCATCACGGTGCCGCGCTCGCTGCTATGCCAATCGTCGTCACCGGAACTAGAGAGTTCAAAACCACTGCGCAAGCTCATCCACTCCCCAGAACAGAGGGCCAAAAACGCTGCTGGATCCGCAGGTGGGAAGGTGGGTTCGCTCATGCGTTCCATTCTCTCAGCCGAGTTCACCAGGTGATGGGCAGAAATGGATAGGGACGATTCCAGCCATAGATGGCCAACCGTTCTCTCCCTGGGAGGGCGGCCCCACGCCGGTGGAAACCGAAAACATCCGCCAACACCAAGGTGTTGGCTTCACAAGCCACAGAGACAGGAGGGGGAAGGTCTAAAGCTGGAAGATCATGGTCCTGGATCCGAAACGATCCTGAGGAATCCGGTGGACGACGACTCGCAATCGCTGCATTGGCCTTGGCTTGCTCCCACTCAAGGCGTTTTGGCGTCAAGCGATGGCTGCCGGGAACATATTCAAAAGGTCCATCCTCAAGAGCAACGGGTCGAAGGAACAACCAAAACTTGATCGCCCTGAAAAACGTGTCTCGATGCAGCTCCTTTTGCAAATCAGGAGTCTGCGTTTCTTCACCATGAACGGTGAGATAAAGCTCCAACTTCCGCGGATTCATCGGCAAACCGATCACTTCGCGAGAACAGGAACTCAGTCGTTGGTCGTGACAAAACCGCGCGGCCTCTGGAAAGACGGTGGGATCAAGGGTGAGAAAACGATTCAACGTTCCACCATCAAAACGGTCAAATCCACCTCGAAAGGGCTGCTTCGGCATAAAACCCTCCCGCTGATTACNGGGAAGGGGATACTGCGACGTTGCAGCGGCAACTGCTGTCTCAGCCTCCTGACGCAATCGCAAAAACTCCAGCTGAGGCAGAACGTTGTTGATCACAACGAAACCGTCTCGCCGCAGACGCGTTAGAGCACCATCTGCCCAATCAACACCTGGCCTCAGCCGTCGCCGCCAACCACAAAACCGTTCCGCCAACAGCAAACGGCGACGGTGGAGATGCCAACGCTGGTTCAAAACCGGATGGCCAACCCAGGGGTCGCGAAAGCTCTTCGTTCGACTCAGCAGGGAAAGCATGAGCGGGAGGTTAAAGCCTCCCGGGAATGGCTCACCCCAGTGCAGTTAGTCAGGAATCACATGATTTACGAGGTGCAATCCGCACCATCTGCGATCGCAACGGACAAGCCAACGCATGAATAGGACGGTGAGATCCGTCGTCAATTAGCGTTCCCATTGGCTGGGCGTTGGCACTGTCGTATCTCATGACTAAATCAAGTTCACAGCTGTTCTAGTCACTCAGAGGAGCTGCGGTCGATAGGTCAATGAACTGATTCGCATGACATTCGGCCCTGATATCTGCAATCACTGACAAACGGAGACATAAACATATGGATGACAACAAAGCACAAACACATCCGCTGTACGCCACCGACCGAGAAGACGTTGATGCTTTGCTCGGTCATCAAGGAGATCCAGGCCCTGAACAGCTCACAACCGCCGCCCGACTTGCGATGCGCTACGGCGATTTTCCCGGTGCTGATGATATTAAAGAAGACCTGCAAAAAGCAGTTCAAAGCTGGGGGCTTGATCGGGACCAGCTCCATGCCAAGTGCCGCGACATTTGGTCAAGCGGCTGGAGACCTGGACAACAAATCGGTGGGGACGTTGGATCAGGAGCGGATGTTGATGATCGTGAAGGGTGAACCCACCAACCCCTCAACGGAACACAATGTTGTTGTCAATAACAACACTGCCTCAAGGTCAATCGGTTAGTCCAAAAGACCGGCATCGCGAAGAACAGGGAGCAACCAACCGGGGATGCCATCTCGATTCCAATCCCATAGACCATGTCGCTTGCTAATGAATACATTCTGTCGTCGACTAAAGGACTCAATAACAACCGTACGGTCGACCATCTCAAGAGCATCTTCCCGACGAATCTTCTCCAATCTCTGACGTGCCGTAAGGTTCAAACGCAGCAAAATCACTTGAGTAAATAATACAACAAACCAGAATCCCAACACACTCAAGCTAGCCAAAACTTATCAACAGGCGAATAACTCAGGAGCATCAGGACAACACCTGTAAGGCAAACCTGACAGGATGAATCACAACATTCAGCACTATCGAACCAGTCAACAAGTTAAAAAGATTGATCCAAAGGGCAATCACTCCAATCAGGAGGACTGTCCCCAGTAGCAATCAACGGCAATCTGCCCCTGATCGGGCAGAGCTAATTTACGAGTTGTGAGATTTTCAACAATGGGATCAGCTCCATCTTGATGGACCAAGAATTTGTAATTCACAAAACTTCCCGCGGACGCATCGAATGGAACTGTTGCCAGCCANGTGTTGTCATTCACGTATTCCATGCCAAAGGAGCGGGCATGGTCCCAGGCCCCCAGCTCTNGAGACGACCCCGTGATGGCCAACCGTTGTCCAGGCTGGGTTGCGAAACCATTCACTTGAAACACTGCGACAACCTGTCCGGACAATGGATCTCCCTCAACACTGATCACATGTGCCGTTTGTCCATGCACCAAATAATTCTGCAGACAGCCATTGCTGATCGTCACTGGGTAACCAGTGAGGTGACAGGTATAAGAACCATCAGGCATCAGAATATTCTCAACATTAGCCAAATGATCTGAATCCGAACGATTGATCATCACCATGACAGCCGAATCGCGAAAGTTTCTTGTATAGAGATAAAAGGATTCATTCACCCAGGCCGTATGGTGAGCACCAAATGCAAGAGCTTGATTACGTTCACGCAAGGACAATAAGACCTGAACAAACTTAAAAGATGGACTCATCTCATCCCATTTTTCCATCATCGGCCGGTTGTAAGGATCCTGACCACCATTGGTATCGTTACGGAGATATTGTTCAGTGCCATAGAACAAACAAGGCACCCCGCGCAAGGTCAATAAGAGAACCATGGCAAGATCGAGAAGCTTCTCATCCGGAACAATCGAGAGAAATCTCGGCATGTCATGGTTATCAATAAATGTCACCAATTCATTGGCTCNGTGATAGACATGGTCGTAATCTAGAATTCTTTCAACCTGATAAAAACCACCTGGCTCCTGACCTGAGAAGCAAAACCGAATCCCATCACATAAACCAAAATCAAGGATGGACATCCCGATATTATTTGCATAGTCAACAGATCGCTGCTCCCAAGGCTTACTAAAACCATATTCACCGAACATAAACAAACCAGGCTTGTGGCTCTTCATTTCAGTGGTAAATTCCTGCCAAAACCAAATCGGCATATGCTTGAGAGTATCAACCCTTAAAGCATCTACNCCCACATCCAACCAAGACTTGATTGCCGANTTTATATAATTTCTATANGCAATATTTTTTTCATTGAAAGTCGCNAATCCCATCATTTCAAGATGAATTAGCTGATACTCATCCTCCCAGTCAGTAATCTCACCTTCATGATAATAAAAGCCANTCGNATCATCATTGAAATCTGCCAGTGGCGAACCATCGTCCCAAACAACACCCTTACTTCCATTAATATCTGGAGAACTGTGATTACACACAATATCCAAAATTACCTTAATACCAGCCTCGTGACAGCGATCAATCAACTGACGCAAGGTCGTCGATTCCGCCAAACGCGTCGATTCATCCTTTTTTAAAAATCTTGGATTCAGACGCTTAAAATCTCGTGTCCAATACCCGTGCATTGGAGCACGCTCGAATTGGAGATCACTCACCTGCTCAAACAGAGGTGACAACCATAAGGATGTTACTCCCAGCGACTTAAGATAAGGAATTTTATTAATAACACCCTGCAGATTACCTCCCCAATACTTTCCCCAATCCTGACGAGAACGATCATAGAGCCCCTTACTCTCTTCCTGCTCAGAGCCTTCAAGTTGGGAAGCATCCTTGGAATGCCCGTCACAGAAACGGTCTATGATAATAAAATATATAACCTCCGACCTAAAATCCACAGGCTCATTAAAAAACCCCCGTTCAATCTGATTAAGACGTTGATCTATAGCTGAAGACATTGCTAGATACCAATGGCACTTACTCAGGATGGCAACACACCGGAGAAAATCGAAAAAGTAGACAACTCTTTAGATTTGAATATTGAACTCAAGCCTGTTGATAGACCATCCCAATCAGCTGGACACTAGGGTCAACAGACGAAACGTAAAACCATCAAACGATCCATGATGAAATTGTTTCTTGTGGTTTTAGGGGGAAGGCTCCCTGGTTGTCATATTGAATCTCACGATGTGCGCTGGGTTGCAGCAGAATCAATCGAAGCCGCCATTCCAGAACTGAAACGTCAATGGATTGGCCCCAATAAAGGGCTTCATCTCGACAGTTATTGCCAGGTAAATGTTATCGATGGGCACCATATTTCTATTCAAAATGGAGCCATGGTCGCAACAAGTAAGCCGATACTTTGGTTTGTCAACTTAGGGGCATACCACCCAGAACACCTAGCGGAACAACATCATTTCGGCTTGATCGTGGCCAACAACAGACAGGCGGCAGCATCCGCTGCTAAACAACGCTGGCTACAACAACTCAAGCAGGTTCATACCGACGACCTTTTTAATATTGACAACACGTCTGACATTGACACCTGTCTACCCATCGATGGCGATGGGCATTGGCATGTACAGCTCACCCCCACAGCGAGTGCGGCAAATGATTTAGGGCACCCAGATTGGTTTGGTTATCGCCCAATCTAAACAATCAGGCATATCGAGTCACATCCCGGAAAGAGATCAGACACGGTCGTGATCAATCTGATCGATACGTTGTGAACAGTTGAGCCGCCTTCGCATGTCAACCAGACAACACCTTGTTTTCAGCATGCTCACCATCGGAAGTCTTGGACTGATGCTCACCCCTTCTGCCCATGCCCATCAGAACCACAAACACCACCACCATCAACACAAAAAGGCCAAGGCATACAACAAGGGATACAAGCAAGGTTTGCGCACGGGGTATTACCAGAGGCCCTACAGATATGGATATGGATATGGATATCGCCCCTATTCACGACCAATCGTCGTTGCACCAACACCCTGGGGAGCACCACCTGTACAAGTTAGGCAACCCAGTGTTGGCTTTGGCTTCTACTTCTGAAGCCAATCACGCATCACTCAAGCGGGAATCGCTTCCATCTCCCTTTGCAATAAAGCGTCTTTCGCCCGGTTGAAACGCGTCATGGCCTCAGGATCTCCACCTTTGTCGGGGTGATGCTGAACAGCCAACTGCTTGTGAGCACGCTTCACTTGCTGCTCTGTGAGACGACCAGTCAAGGGCAACCCAAGCGACTGACGAGCAACAATCGCCTCAAGGTCAGGGTCACGTCCCAGTGGACACTGTTCACGCTGATGGTTTGACGTTCCCGGCTTGCGCTTCCGGCTGCCACTGGTACGACGTTTGCGCTGATCAGCTTGTGAATTGCCGAAACCACCTTGGGATCCAGAATCTTGTCTTGTCATAACTCGGTTAACGAGCCGACACACTACTCAGAGGCCAAACCCAAGCCATCGACTGAACGCAAACATTGGCCCCGTACGAGACACCAGCTACAGCAAGTTGCGCAGCTAAATTCATTCACGTCCAGCCGACGAAAGCAATGGGCAAGCAACCGCATATACCCTATTAAGATAAAAATGATACTTGCCCTCGCCATGTCTCTCGAAAAGTTTACAAATAAACCAATAATTTTACATTGAACGACAATCACACATGCTAATTTTGCGTGCCAATTTCAAATCTTTGCTGTGATTAGTGAATATCCCTTTGCATTCTACTCAGGACGAATCAACCAGATCAAGCGTGACGAACAAGATCTTGACAACTTCCTAATCCTCATCAAGCAAGACTGGGAAATAAGGCAGAAAATCAATAAGAGCAACGACGAAGATGAAGTTATCGAAATAGCCAAATCAGCTGGATTTAATTTACCTAAAGATAGTTTCTGGCTTCTAGAGTCAAAAGACTTCAAGAGATACATCAGCAGGCGCGGATGGTACGCACAGCACTAACGACAGGCTGCCGACCACCACTGATCAACCTGATTGTCTGAGCCATACCAAGCAGATCCGAACAGCCCCCCATGGGCCGTGTCTTTGAGGGTGACAAAATGCGCATCGTGCAAGAGAGCAGACTCCAAGGGAACCAGTCCGTCCCCCACCCAGGCTCCATCACCATTGATTTGACGGTAAGAGCGTTGAGCTGAAAAACGGCTAAACCAAGAAGCCGTCGGGCCAGTCAGATCAAGCATGCCAGCGACCGCGACTGTATCGACCGCCTCGGGCTGAGGGCAAGCTGGAAAACGTCGATCCACCTCAGCGCGAAGAGGAGTGGCACGTTTTGCCTGATGGGGACTACCCAATGTGATGAGTCGGTTGCAATAGCGAGATCCTTGATAACAACGGCCGACAAAGGACTGATTGCTGAGATAAGGGCGCAACATCACCCCACCAGAACTATGGCCAATCAGTGTGATGCGACCGGTCACAGATTCGGTTTGCAAACGGCGAACCAACACATCGACTCGATCCAAACAATGGCGCCATCCAGATGCACGACTGGTGCTTAGCCAATCAAACCGAGACATTGGAACAATCTCGACATGTGCACCACTCGTCGCGTGAATCCTGGAAGCCATCGATGCATAGGCCTCGTCTGTAATCAGAAAACCACCAAGGATTAAAACGGGTTGTTGTGCAGACACCTGCATGCCCATTGAATCAGCGCATCATGCGAACGCACTGTGGATGCGCGATCAAACCGTACGCCGAATGAATGCGACTGGCTAAAGGGTCAAGGATTGTGCTCAGAGTTTGATCTCCGTTAATCGCTTCAAGAATCACATGTTGCCCGATCAGCACGATTCGAAACGACCAAGTAGGAAGGTCTGGAAGGGTAAATGGCACAGCAAACTAATCTCTGTCTGTAGAGTGACGCAAATCAGTGGATCGTCCATCCCCCAATTGAGGGAGCAAATGTAAAGACAAGTTCAAAAAAAACACAAGACTTTCTTCCTATTCGACGCACCTAAGAGCAATGCCTGAACTGGTCAGCCAATATCCTCGCCCACCAAAGCTAGAGCTAAGCGATG
The DNA here is from genome assembly GCA_002690325.1 of Synechococcus sp. ARS1019. Classification (GTDB taxonomy): domain Bacteria; phylum Cyanobacteriota; class Cyanobacteriia; order PCC-6307; family Cyanobiaceae; genus Parasynechococcus. Next base: position 35,163 of record NZED01000004.1, on the reverse strand, counting down.
AAACAATCAGGGTTATCGCCCTTGGTCATTTGCTGATTGAAACCACGAAGAGCATTCGAGTTTTAGAGACATTCCACCCTCCTACATATTATTTCCCACCAGAATCAGTTAATCAAGAGTTACTCGATCCTTCACGGGGGAGAGCCACTTTTTGCGAATGGAAAGGGGTCGCCAGTTACTTCGACATCGCAACGACGGAACAACGCATTAACCGATCAATTTGGTGTTATCCATCTCCCACTGCTCGTTTTGCCGAGATCGCTGGATGGTTCGCTTTGTACCCGGGCCAGATGGACAGCTGTTGGGTCAATGATGAAGCAGTGACACCCCAAGCTGGTGGATTTTACGGAGGTTGGATCACCTCTCGTGTTCAAGGGCCTTTCAAAGGTGATCCAAATCACCCTGAATTGGTTTAGTGCTTCAAAACATTCAAGGACGGGCCTTATGAGCGATCACCGCAAAAAAAGGATCTCCACTCACACCAAATAGACCGGCAAAACCAGCGGCTTTAGTTGGTTCATCAACGCGCTCAGGATTGATCCAGCCCTGTGCAGATAAAACAGATTCGACGTACTCCAAATGCTCTCCATCGGAGGAATCGGTCCAAATTTGTGGCGCCTTTGTGAAAAACATCCGATTGCTAAAGGCCACGATGATCAATCCACCCGGTCGGGTAATCCTCAACAACTCTTCTGCAATGGCCTCTGGCTCTGTCCAATACTGCCAAGCGGCTACAGCACAACACACATCGACCGATCCCGCCTCGAGAGGAATGATCTGATCTCGGTTGAAATCCTGGAGCCAATAATCGTCAAGGCGAGGATTCGCCTTCAACTCAGCCTCGTTCATGCCATGGCCAATCACCCGGTCGTATCGCACCTCCTCAGGTAAGTGGCTCACCCAGGACGAGCCAAGGTCTAACACCGTGGCGCATGGAGGGATGCGATCGCGGTACAGCTTCGTTAGGCGAAAGCGAAACCCCTCATCTAAGTGGTGAACGAATCGAGGGTCGCGATAAAAGACACGATCGTCTTCACGATCAAGCTTGAAGCGCTGATTGTCAGACAACAGCTTTGTCGCCATTTGTGTCGTGAACCTTGGCCGTGAGTCTGTCGATTCAATCGAACAACTGTGGGTCAACCAAGCGATAGGTACCAACGAAGAACGCCACTGAGCTGACCAAGGATTCCCTCACCCGTGAACCACTCACCCAGAACAGCCGCTGTAAAACCGAGCATGGCAACACGCCCATTCAGCTGCTCCACACCAGAAAGGGCATGACGATTCCAAGGGCGCGCGGTGGTCAACGACTCGCCAAAACGCTCCGGCTGCTCGTATTGATACTGGGGCTTCGTCATCTGGAGGCAACGCCTTTGGCGCCCCAGCCTATGGCTGATTAGAGGATTGAACCGAACAAATCCAAGCCACCCGATCAGCGGAACCTGGACGAGCTGGATAGGTCTCCCACTGTTGATCCTCACCGAGACGTTGAAGAACACCATCCCCACAGAGCGCCCGCATCGGCAAGCTGCGAACACGCCAAGGACTCGACCCCCGACTCAGCATCAGCAGTGCTTCGAACTGGACAGACCCGTCCTCGGAACGACGTCGGTTACGCAGGTATTCAGCGACACGACGGCTGTCGGTCACATCGGCATCCATAAATCGCCATCCATCAGCAAGCTGCGGATAGCTCTTCACCAAAGAGATCCGTTGATCTCGCCAAATTTTGGGCTCAGATTCAGGCTCCCAAACGGCTTGGGCCTGAGCCAATGGACCAAGAGCACTGCAGCACGCAAGGCCAAACAACCAACACAAACGCATCACAACCAAGCCTGAACCTTGACTGTGGCTCAGCCACCGCTATGACGCTGCTAGTACATCTGCACTATCGTGAACACGTTGATGCATCGAAGCGCGCAAGTCGGCGATCTCGTCGTTGTGGGAGATCCTGATGAACTCAAGAACAACCCCAGCTGCACCAACTGGTTTCTCGGTGAAGTCATTCAGACATCAACAAGGGTATTAAGCGGAAAGAACGGGGCCTTAAAAGTATGGAATGTTGACAGCGGAGTGATTACTTGGGAACGCGCTAATCGTGTCACCAGAGCCTTAGGAAGGCGCCCTTCAACGATCGAACAATGAGCGATAACACTGATTGCAGCAACGTCATCCCGGAACAACACTGGAGAAAACCAACCGAAGGGATTAATGGAAGCCGCCGTTCCACCTCAGTAGTTCAGATATGCACATCTCAACGATGGCCCAAGCCAAGCGGTTGTCAACGAGATTTGCGCACAACTGATTCAGACCAACAACACATCTGGAGATCGCATGAAATTCGTTATGAAATGGTTTGGTGAAGCATTTGCCCACGCCATGGGAGCGTTTGATGTTGAAGACAAGCGCAATGTTCCGCCTCCAATCGGTACGCAGCCTTACCGAGATACCCCAATGAAACGCGGAAGCCACGATTGAGGCGCGCGTCGTTCACAGTTCATCGAAAACCTCCGTCGATCTGCTGAAAGCTGAGATCGGCGGAGGTTTTCTGCATGCATCCAACAGAAGCCACGACTCATGCGTCTGGATCGTTGGCTGACTTACTGCGTTCAAACCAAACAGCAACACCGAGCGAGATGGCAACGGCGATCGCAGCACCGGCAAAAACAAACGCGAATTCAACTGGCATGGGGATACATCCAAGCGGCCTGCAACAAGGCACAGTATTGAGCCATCCGTTAATCCTGACAGCANGAGTCACGAACCATCCATGTCAACTCCTCAAGCATTGCTAGAGCGCATCAAGGCCTATCCAGAGATGGGAGAAGGCCATACAAGATTGGTGGTAATTTTAAGCCAATTGGGAGATTTTGATTCACTAGAATATGCTGACGCCTTAGTCAAATCCTGGGATAAAATCGCATCTTCATCAATTAGAGTGCATGCNATAGGAATNGGAAANGACAACAGTGCCGATCNATTCTGTACATTCACCGGCTTTCCACGAAAGCACCTTTCAACAGAGCCCAACGCAGACCTACACCACGATTTAGGCCTCTACCGAGGGTTTAATAGTGCCGGTGGTCCTTGGACAAATCTATTATTGATGTGTGCAGGTTTAGGATCTCCGGGGACATTGAAGGAAGTCATGAGGGGTTACACAGGCGACCGATCCGCACCCTCCAGACTGAGCAATAGCCTATTTGACTTAGCTGGGAAAAATTTTCAACGACCATTCGAATTAGCNACAGTCCGCCTAAATAATATGGTCGAAGTACTAGGACGATGGGGAACATACGTTCCTGACCAGCGATATCTCTGCCAACGAGGTGGGACGTACTTAATTGACGAAAATNACGAACTTCTCTATTACCATCAGGACAAAGGGATTCTTGGATTTTCTGAGACAATGGCTCAGCCNTTACATTTTTTAGATGCTTATCTCAATTCATGACAGTCATTCAAGGTGAAGAGATCCTCTCNTGGGAACAGGATGCACGTCGCACTGGATTATCGGTAAAGGCCTCACAACTCTCTGCACGATGGAACCTTGATCAAGTCTTTGATCGCACAGGACGCAGCGGCGGAGCAGGACAATCAGCCATTCTCCGAGCCATCGGAGCATGCTTAATTCTTNAACATCAAAACGAGGATGAATCCAACACAACATTGTTGGTCAGCAATCAAGTGCGNTTGGGACCAATGGTCTTGCGTTTCGAAGGNGATGGTGCNCTNGTTGGTCAACGGCCACTNCTGCANTTCAGCTTTAAAACTCTGATTATCAAATTTGGAGAACGAACTGTGCACCAACAGCAGATTTCTCCGCTACCGGCAGCCAAAATGCCATTTTTTGCACTAATTAAAATCGATAACCATCAGGGCTTTCTTGCTGCCCGAGGGCGAGGTGGTGGGCTAGCACTGTGGAAACGGCAGCCTTTGTGAGGCGGAAATGGCGGGTGACGTTGCCTTGGCGATGTTGGAACATCAGGGAGAATGGTTGCTTCAATTACGCGATGATATTCCAAACATTCTTTANCCNGGACATTGGGGATTATTCGGGGGACATTTAGAAAACAATGAAGCNGCAATCGATGCTATTTATCGTGAACTCNCNGAGGAAATTAANTGGACGCCNACTACAAAACTGCAAAGCTGGTTTCAGCACAACAATGGGCAACGNACTGTTCACTTGTTTCGTGGAACGCTAGATGTTCCACTGCGTGCTTTGAAGCTGCAGGAAGGTCAAGATCTTCGTCTAGCCTCACTTAAACTCATTCGAACAGGGTATCTCTGGAGTGATGTCGTTGCAGAACAGAGGCCCGTTGCACCTGGTTTAAAGGTTGTATTAGACCGCATCACTCACGATGAAGAGTCAGCTTAACGATGACAGAACAAACATCAACGTGGCTGGAACTCAAGAATATCGAAGTTTGGCAAAACAATTACAAGTTGGTCGAGGATCTGAGCATGGATCTCAGCCTGGGTGAACCAACAACAATCCTTGGGCCCAACGGATCTGGAAAAAGCACTCTGATTAAACTGATCGAGCGGCGATTACATCCTGTTGTCAAAAGAGGGTCGCAGGTACGACTGTTTGGTCAGGAGATCATTCATCTTCAAGAACTTCGCCAAAGGATTGGGGTTCTCAATAGCGAGCTAGATGAACGAATTCCTGCAACATGTCCTGTTCGGGAAGTGATCCTGAGTGGTTATTTCGGAAGTACGCGATTAGGGCATGGACAAAGGCCCAGCACGCAACAATGCAATCAAGCAGCAAGGCTGTTGGCTCAATTTGAACTCAGTGAATTGGAAACGCGGCAGTACCGTCAACTCTCTGACGGTCAAAAACGCAGACTTCTCATTGCAAGAGCGTTGATTCATCAACCGGAGGTTCTTGTGCTCGATGAGCCTGCTCGAGCATTAGATCTCCGATCATGCCATCAATTATTGAGAGTGATCAGCAGTCTCTGTCAAGATGGAGTGACCGTTGTACAGGTGACACATCGAATTGAAACAATCGTTCCGGAAATGAAACGGGTTATTTTTTTGAAAGATGGGAAAGTCATATCTCAAGGATCACCAACGGCGATGCTTACCGAAAAAAATTTGAGCAATCTATTCAACACACCTTTGAAGCTTGTCGAAGCCAATGGCTACAGACAAGCTGTGCCTGGAGCATTTAAATCAGCCGATCGATAATGCAGCATCCATGCGCTTTTCTTCTTGTTGAAGAAAATCACTCCACATACCAATCAGAAAAGACAACGTTTTTAGGGAGCTAATTTGTTCAGGAGATCCTGGGGCTGTGTATTTAAAATCCATAAACATTTTGTCAGCTACAGACCGCTGTTCTCGGCAACGATTATCGATGGTCATGACAAATTCTCCCCTGAGGATGCCAATCTCACCGTCCACAGAGCGAGGCAAGCGGCACTAAACGCACCAAAACAAAGAAGAAGAAGTTGCGTCGTCATAAACGAGGGCTAACGCAGATCAGCAAGGCGAAATCGCCGTTAGGCAACATCGCTTCACAAATCTACAAGGTCTTGCCGTTGCTTGTGGCGACTCAACCAACCAACAGAGGCAAGACCACCACCACCACGAACATTGCCAGCAGAAGCCAGACCCAAAAAGGCCAACGCCCCCCGCGCTGCTTCGAACCTCGACGAAACGCAGTGCTCCCGCCACCTTGCCCTTGAGGGGCTCCACACCGCGTACAAACCAGACGACCGGCCAACGAACGATCCGCGCGAAAGGAGCGACTTCCACATTGGCGGCATGAATGGCTGGACAAAACGGCTGGATTTAACCAATCAGCTTTTCGATGGTAAGTGGATAACAGAACTGAATCAATCAAACGCTCAAAAACACCGAAAACAACAAAGACATATCCATGCGCGACCGATACAATCACAAAATCCAAGGCAGGATCAGTGGCAAAAACATTTCAAGCTGTTCAACTCAACAACAACCAGAGCAGAGCAATCAAAATACCAAAAGGATTTGGCCATGAAGCAATCGAGGGTTCCGTCGTCGAACTCAGCATCAACACACCAGAAGAAAACTCATCCCTATTCATCGAGCTTTACGACAAGCAGGGATCTGCAAAAACAATCACAAAGAAGACGGCAAAAAACTTTCTCAAGTACACCAAAAAGGGACTATACGACGACTCATTTTTCCACCGATCTGTCGACAACTTTGTTATTCAAGGTGGGGGTTTTACTAGACCAGACTCATCTTTTCTAGAGGGAGGTAGACCCGACAGCATCAAGACATTTTCAACGATCAAAAATGAACCCGGAAATCCAAATATCACTGGAAGCGTTGCCATGGCCAAGTTGGGTGGTGATCCAAACAGTGCAACGAGTCAATGGTTCATCAATCTCGCAGAGAACGACTCTTTAGACAGTCAAAATGGCGGCTTCACAGTCTTTGGCGCTGTGCTTGGCGAAGGCATGAATCTTGTCGAAACAATGGCATCTTCAGTGGTTGTTCCTGCAGGGCAATACTTTCAAAATCCAGCCCTCAATGAACTTCCGCTTTGGCAGGTCAACGTTGGGTCTCAGAATGGAGTTGAGATCGCCGATGTGAGACCTGATGACTACCTATCAGTTATCGATGCCAATAAACTAGGAAAGAAAGATGCCCTTGCCACCTATGAGGTGAGTTCATCGGATCCAGCGGTTGTTTCAGCAAGCATCAACAAGAAGAACAAAATCAAGTTAAAAGCATCCAACAACAAGAGTGGTAAAGCTGAAATCACCGTCAAGGCAACATCGCGTCTTGACGGAACGTCAAGCCAAGAAAGTTTTGATGTCATTGTTGGATCTCAACGACGGGCAAGAACGAGCAACAAAAGACAATCCATTGATCTTTTTGTTGACAAAGGCAGCCTGGACAGCCCTTTTTACAATTTCTACGATTCAGAAGGTAAGCAAATCCAGGATTTAATCATCAATCCTCGCCACAAATACACCTTCCATCGCCTCGACGACGCAAGCACGCATCCCTTTTACATTTCTGAACTGGATCGACCAGGAGGCACTGGAACCGGGATCAAATATCGTGGAGATGGGAGTGCAGACAATGGGATCAAAGGCGTTGAAAGTTTTAAATTGAGATTCAATAAATCAGCCAGAGAGCGCCTTGTTAACGACACCGGTCTTCGCTATTTCTGCACATCGCATCCCACCATGGAGGCAGAAATAGCAATCAAAGGCGCCAATACAGATCCCACTCCCTTCGGAACTGAGCCGTTGGTTTAATTCAGTGGAGAGTTTGTGCGGTGGTTCACAACCATCGCAGCGATCACTCCCCCGAAAAATCCACTGGCATGTCCGATCCAAGACACCCCAGAGGGCGAGAAGCCGGGAATTAAGGTCATCACCGTGGGGCCGTACAGCCACAGTGCAATTGCACTGAGCAAAATCGGCAAGGGCCGACGTTCAAGCCAACCGATTAACAGTAAAAAACCCAACAAGCCATACACCACCCCGGACAATCCATGGCTGGCTGTTGGCCAAAGGGTCGCGACCGGCACACTCAAAACAATGACCGAGATCCATACCGTTAAATAATCACGGACTCCCCGACTTAGCACCAACCAACTCAGGGGAAGAAAGGCCAAAGAGTTCGACATCAAATGAGCCCAACCGGCATGGCTAAACGGTGCCGTGACGACTCTCCAAAGCGGCAGCCCAGGTCCCATCGGCAGATTCCAGGTGCCAGCAAAAAGGAGCTGATCAACCAATTCTTGAGACCAGGCCAGCCCGAGCAGAGCCAACGGAAGCAACAAACGATCCCGCACTGTCCGTTGTCGAGGATCACAATGATGACTGCTGTTTTGGCTGGATGACAGACGAGCCGGTCGACGTTCTGGTGATCGGCAGCGGCATTGGAGGTCTCTGTTGCGCCGCACTCTGTGCCAGAGCTGGACGCAGTGTTGTTGTCCTAGAGGCCCATCAACAACCCGGTGGAGCTGCCCATGGCTTCGAACGCAAGGGATTTCATTTTGAGTCTGGCCCCTCGCTTTGGAGTGGTCTAAGCCGCTGGCCCAGCAGCAACCCACTCCGCCAGATCCTGCAAGCGATCGGAGAAGAGGATTTCCCAGTACTCCAATACAAAAACTGGGATGTTTTGCTTCCTGAGGGCCATCTTTCTATTGGAGTTGGACCCCAGGATTTCGAGACGGTTGTTCGGGACGTGAGCGGAGCCGATGCCGTCGCCGAATGGCGGCGATTCATCGAAGTGCTGCAACCAATCGCCGCGGCCGCCGATGCCATTCCTTTGCTCGCTTTGAGGCCTGGCGTGGATGTGGTCGGTCAACTGTTCAAGCAAGGGCCAAGGCTGATGAAACACTTGCCGGCGATGCGTCACCTCGCCGGAGCATTTGGCCCACTCGTTGATCGCCACCTTCAGGACCCATTTCTGAGGCATTGGGTCGACCTCTTGTGTTTTCTGATCAGTGGCATGCCGATGGCGGATACGAACGCAGCGGCGATGGCCACGCTCTTCGGTGAATGGTTCAGCGATGAGGCTTGCCTCGACTATCCCGTAGGCGGTAGCGCTGCTGTTGTTGATGCACTCGTTCGGGGACTGAAGCGCCATGGCGGAACCCTGAACTTGGGAACCAGCGTTGATTCGCTGTTGATCGAAAACGAACGCTGTGTGGGGGTTCGATGCAGCAACGGTGAACAAATTCGAGCCAAGGACGTTGTGAGCAACGCCGATGTTTGGTCCACGGTTGATTTGCTCCCCAGCTCAACGGCAATGGCCTGGCGACGGCGCAGTGGCGGGACACCAGCCTGTGGATCCTTTTTGCATCTTCATCTTGGATTCGATGCCACCGGTCTCGATGATCTCCCCGTCCATACGGTTTGGGTGGGGGACTGGGACCGTGGCATCGATGCACCGAGCAATGCCATGGTCCTCTCGATCCCGTCCGTGCTCGATTCCTCAATGGCACCAGCAGGTCACCACGTCCTTCATGGCTATACGCCCGCGAATGAGCCCTGGAGCCTCTGGGAGGGTTTGTCCCGCAACAGCAGGGACTACACGCAACAGAAAGGCGAACGTTGTGCGTTGTTTTGGTCTGTACTGGAACAACGCATTCCTGACATTCGCGAACGCTGCAGCATCGTGATGCAAGGAACCCCACTGACGCACCAACACTTTCTCCGGACGCATCAAGGCAGCTACGGTCCGGCACTTTCAGCAGCAGACGGATTGTTTCCTGGGGTCACCACTCCCGTGAGCGGTCTGTTGATGTGCGGTGCAAGCACCTTTCCTGGGATCGGCATTCCCCCTGTTGCTGCCAGTGGAGCCATGGCAGCCCATGCAATCGTGGGACGGAAAGCTCAGTCTGACCTTCTCAACGCATTGGGGCTCTAGGACGCTCGCCGTCATAATCTCCAGCTATGCACAGCCCCGGTGGGATGAATTCGAACGCAAGGATCGACGCCATACAGCTGATGTTGACTGATTTGCGTACCCGCAATGAGCCGATTCGCCACAAAGCGGCGTTCCGGGGCTGCCAACCAGAATTTCAAACGCTCGTCAGCCAACTAATTGAGCAACTTGAATCAGAACTGATGAGCGAAAAACAGCGTTATCGGGAAGAAAGCCGCAGCGCGGCAAACCCCTAAGCCATCGTCGATCGACCAAAAAAAGGAGCGACTGATGCCACTCCTTCAATCCCCTGTAGTCCATAAAGTCAACGCAGTTACGAATCGCCTCCTCCTCAGTTGTGGCCTTCGAAGTTTCTTGTTTCAACGCGACGGTCACAGTGTCCAAAGGCACCTTCACCTAACAGATGATCAAATCGAGACACAGACGTCGTTGATCATTGGGAATGTGATCCGCAACCGTGCTTTGGATGGCTAGACGTGTCCAAGGAGAGATCTCGAGGCTTGGATGGTACGCGTCATTGCATTGGCAACATCGCTCATTGCGTTATCAATGCAATGTCTTCGGCCTGCTAACGCCTCAGTTGATGCGCAGGTTCAAAGCTATGCAGAGATGGTGTGCGGCACAAACCTCAAAACGGGCAACCTCGAAGAGTCGGAGGTCAAGCAGCGTTGCATCGATGGCCTTCGAGCACTTGGCAGTCAATCATTCAAACTTGCCGCATCTAGCATTCAAAAATGCAAAGGATATCCCAATTTTTTGACGTGCATTAAAGGGCATACTTCAGATACAGACAGGATTAAGCAGCGCGCCCGCGCTCACAGTCGTGAAATTCGCTCGATGTCACTCACACCACACCATCTATACAGTCCACGCTTGGAAAAATTAGGCCTGACAATCAAGAAAGTCCTTGGACCAAGATCAATTAAGTGGTCAAATGGCTCGCAAACACTGGGATGTAAAGGCAAAAGTCTTTATGGCTACTACAACATTACCAGGGGCTTTGTTGTAATGTGCCAAGGCTTCCACAAGGGTGACCTAATCGAGCTTGTTGACACCCTCAAACATGAAGGCTGGCATGCTGTGCAACACCAATGCAGAAAAGGATCCCCCCACTTAAGCAATCAAGAAATTGCCTCAAGAATTCTGGAGGAAGACTTATTTAATCTCCATAGCTACCACCCAAAGCAGAAGCAACTTGAAAGTGAAGCAAGAATCATGGCCAAAATCGGGGATAGACAATGGATTGGCCTTGTACGTGAGCAGTGTCGCGGAAAGGAGAAAAATTTATACAAGCCAAATCTTGGCGTACCATACAAACCATTTTAAATCGAATTAAAAACCCATCCAATATCGATTGAAGCGCCTGACCCATGCGGTCAATCCACAACACAAATAACATCCTCAAAAACGATCAAACGAGCTCATGAATCAGCTCGAGTCGTGATTCAAAATTGATGCATTCACAAGATCAATCTTAAGCAAGCAGTCAATACCACTCACCTATTTTGATAGGACCCAATCAACGTCCAACATTTCATCCAGCGTCACTCAGATGAATCAGGCGACTCGGTTTGTGACTCGAGGTAGGCCTTCGGGACCAACACCAAAAACAGAAGCCACCAAGCCATCACCCCCAGCGCGATGAAAGCAGTGAACCAAATTAATTGGATCACAAACCAACTCAGTCCTATGACAACAACCCCTGTCAAAAGAATGGTCCAGGGCTGACACCACCACGGTTTATGTGACCAAATTGAGGTCAAGACAGCCGACTGAGCTCACCGGATCCATGCATCTCAGCAAGGGCGTCATAGCCTCCGACGAGGTTGTTGTTGAGAAAAACCTGAGGGAACGTGCGCATCCCGCTGCGCTCATACATCTGCTGGAACGCCGCATCATCATTCACCGTGATCACGTGATGGGGAAGGTCCAACGTTCTGAGCAACCGCAAGGCGCGACTGCACCACGGGCAGCCAGGCAAAACAGCGATCTCAAGGTGAGGCGCTGCGCCAGGGGAAGCAGCAGCTGCGACCGGCGGCACTGAAGGCTGATCGAGAATGCCAATCAACAGATCAACACCCTTCTGAACAAGTGTTCCAGGCTCGAGATGGCCACCCCAAACCTGACAGGCGCCATCGGAAAGGCTGAGGTGAAGATGAACACCCGTAGGAGACAGCGTTCCGTTCAGGGTGATGACTTCAAGATCACCCTCTAGAACAGTGGGTTCAGGTTGACCTGGGCACTGAAATGCTGCACGGGTGAGATTGCCGACCACGCCAAGCACAAACCCAGTGATCTGCTGCTCACGTGCCAAAGCCTCAAGGGACTGATGCAGATCGCTGCCTGGGCTGAGAGTCAATGGCAGCGAATGCATTGCACCTTAGAAAGTCGAGCTAATTTACGCCGCGATGGAACAAAAATGACAAAAACCCAAAGGAACACGCGAAGCTATCGTTAGCGTTACGCATTGGGAGAGAAATCGTGCCGCTTCTCGAAGATTTGGTGCAAGAGCTGCAACAGCGTTTAAGCGCACAGTCCTCGAGCATTCCCAGCAGTGCCGCTGTTGCAGAAGCAGCCCAATCCGAACGCATCAACGTGACCCTTCCAGGAGGCGTCATGGAAGAACTCAAGCGTCACGCCCTGGCCGAAGGTCGTAGCTGCGGAAACCTCGCGTCGTACCTCATCGAAGACGGCTTACGGCGGCATCGACCCCTCTCACAAAATGATGCATAAGACGGGAACGGGCCACCTTCTTCAAAAGAGATAAGTGTCGACAATCTTGTCGACAGCATGTCTTCGCTGCAACTTGAGAACACTCACATCCAGAGTCGTTCGCAAGGGGCTGTTGGGTTTCAAAACAAAGCCATAGGTTTCTTCCGCAAGGTTGAAACCAGCGAGACGAACGGCCAATTCAGGGTTGGATTTGAGGTAATAGCGAATGGCTGGACGGTCAAAGATCACCGCTTCAACATCACGCTCGACCAATTCCTGGACCGCTTCTGGCAAGTTTTGAACAGAGATCGTGCGCATCTGTCCTCGTTCAGCCAGTTCCTCTCCACTGGTTCCAGCAACCACAGCCACCCGCCGACCCTTGAGTGCAGCTGCCGATTGAATGCCTCCATCCGTCGCCCCGGATAGGAACAAGGTGAATGCCGAAGCCAGTCCGGCCGTGATCGACGACACCGCAATTAAGGACATCACCATCCAAACGGCTGTGACCCCCTTACCAACGCGCGTCACAGGTGCCTTATCGCCATATCCAACCGTGGTGAGAGTGACAAGGGCAAACCACATCCCATTGGCCAGACCAGGAAGAACAGCCTGAGGAAACTGCGAGCTGTTCTGCCGACGCTCCGCCAACCAAATCATGCTGCCGACGGCCACCAAAACAGACATCAGCACCAACACTGAGGAGACTGCTGCCCAGCCAAAGAACACTTTCAGACGACTGAACAACGTCTGAGACTGTGAATGAACCAGCACACCAGACTTTGCAAAAAAGTACGGCTGAGTGAAGTCAACCCCTGGACGAGCCAGCCGAGCTGGCGTGATGCTGATCGGCCCGACAAGAAGATCGAGTTGTCCCCGCTCGACAGCATCAATTCCTGCCAAAGGGGTGGGTTGGGGAACGAGCTGGAACTGAAGATTGTTATCTGACGCCATTGCCCGCCAAACATCCACACTGATGCCGTCGTATTGAGCACCGTTCTGAATAACAAACGGCGGACTACCGATCACACCCACTTTTAGCGGTTCAGCCCAAAGGGGCGTCGCCGAAGCGATCAGGGTGAGTGCTGAATAGAGCAGACAATGCAGAGACCCTCTCCTCAAAGCAAAGATCGCTTTGCCTGAAAGAGTGTTGACTTCCCATGCCTCGGCGGTGGGCTCAAGGATGACAGCGTTCTAGATGAGCCTTCGGAAAGAGTTATTCAATCTAAGCAGGGCAGTTCGCTTCAGTCTGTTTGCCCTGTGGTTCCAAGATTTGTCCTGACCCGACACCAACCTGATGCACATCATGGACGCTGACTCAGAGCTGCTTTAGTCAGGTCAAGACAGTTTTAGGACGTGAGCTTGAGCAGTGCTCTGATCGATCTGAACTGCCTGAACGGCTTGAACATGACCTCCAGCTGGCAACGCAACATGAGCGAGCAGGCCAGATAAAACTGCAACCGTCGCACCGACAAGACCGGCAACGGCAGCTTGCCCAGCGGTATTGATGATGTTTCTCATGGTTCAGTTGATCTCTCAAAACATGATCGACGAGCTAATCAACTGTCACCTCCCCCGATTGAGGGATCTTTCTCCAATGTTGCTGTGCGTGTTCCCAAAACTCCGACTTGCCAGAAGCTCTTTGATCAGCTCTGGGATGGAGCCATATCGCCTTGATCAGTGAAACGGATAATCCAAAGTTCTTCTTCAGTCACATTGCCGTTTTCGTCCAAAAGCTCCGGATGAACGGTTTGAAGACCAGTCCTGTCGTTGCGCTGTGCTGCTGGTGCGGATGCCGAAGTTGCCATGCTCATCATCCGAAAAGCCTGCATCAGCAAATAAGCCAAGGCAGCTGCGTAAACGAGGGGGAATAAACCGGAGAGCATGGATTCACCCAGAAATCACTAAGAAACGTTAACCACCCTGTGGGTTTGCTTGAGGGTGATCTCTGAACGTTCACCACATGGCATGGGTCTCAGCAGAATCAACACTGCTATGTCAAACAGATGCGTCAGTGGTTCATCGCGCTGCTCTCACTGGCAACGTCGATATTCGTCGTGGCCACTGAAGTTGAAACAACTCAATGGCCCAAGGGCTCAACAACTCACATCGGTTCAAGAGTGCCCCCTGCATCGGCAAAATGCTCAACGATCGGAGAACTGATCACCGAGGACGACCGGACGCTGCAGATCTTCAGCTGCCCCTGTTTCGACGAACAATGCAGCCAAGGATGACCGAGATCTCCGTGCTTTAACCCTGTTCGAGCTTCTTCACGATCAAAGCCATAGCAGCTAAAGAACCAGCCAAGGCGATGAGAAGAGCAATGGTCATGTCAGCCAGATCGCCGATGAATCTGAATAGGTTCGCACTGACATCGATCAAGAGCCAGGGTTTAACCCTGCTTTCAAACTGATCCCAACACTGGATGAGCGCGCCAAACCCGGGCACAATCTCATTTGAGGGCCTACTTGTCGATTCCCTGTGAGTGATCCATTCCTCTGGAGATGGAAACAGGAAACACTTGGATTTCTACCCGAGCGCGCACTCTGGAGGGAGCATGGCCGCGTCCTGATGGTGGCGGATTTGCATCTTGGAAAGGCCGAATCCTTTCAAGCCCAAGGCATTCCTCTCCCCAGTGACGGAGATGCTGGAACCTTGAATCCACTCCTAACCCTTTGCCACCAGTGGAGGCCGAGCCAGCTGGTGATTCTCGGCGACTTAATCCATTCCCGATTGGGCCTCACCAGCTCTTTGCGGGATGTGTTGCGCGCGTTGCCTGATCTCATCCAGGCCGAGGTGATTTGGATCGGCGGCAACCATGACCGGCGGAGCTGGCTAGACGGCCTTCCGCAACAAGCATCCCAACAATTGGGAGATCTCTGGCTGAGTCATGAACCTGAAAGCCCCCCTCAGGGGGACCAACCACTCCTCAATGTTTGTGGTCATATCCACCCAATGGCTCGCATTCAAGGGGCCAATGATCATCTGCGCTTGCCATGTTTTGCCTTTCAGGCTGATGATGCGCGTCTAATCATTCCAGCATTTGGGGAGTTAACGGGAGGCCATGACTGCGATCAGCGTTATCTCCAATGGCTGGTGGCCGATGACACCATCGTTCCTTGGTTAAGTCACTCCCGCCCAAGCCGGGCCAGAGCGTCCGCGTGACGACGCCACGGCCGAACCAACGCAATGTGAAGTCGACCAAGACACGATCCTGGTGGGAGCGCAAACGGGTCTGGCTCCTAACCAGCCCAGTGTTGATCTTCGCCGCACTGGTTGTGCTGGCACCAAGCGTTCCAGAAAGCAATGAACGCCAACAACAGCTATCGGCCAGTCGCACGCCTTCAACCGCCAACCGCTCCGCATTTCACTACATCCCAGACGATGAGGTGTATGCACTCGAGCTGGATCCACGCAAAGTTCGGTTTGGGCTTCTGGAGGGGTGGGATCGAGAACAGGATGCCTTTGAAGACAGCACGGCTTATGCCTTTGTCTCCGGGCCGATGTACGAACGCCACATCGATATCGCAGGGCAGGAAATCACAGTGCCCTTAGGCGATCTCAAGTTCGGATCAAGAATCTGGCGCGGCCGCAATCGAACCGCCTCAATCCAACGGGCCTATATGGGCGTTCGCCATGATGGCCAGGTCGATTTTGGCTATGGCGCCCTCACTGAGGAGCGTGCTCGGAAGTACGACACGTTTATTGGAGGCCTCCACAGCCTTTACAACGATTTAGAAGCCCCGCCAGCGAGCTACAAAGGTGCGTACAGCATCAGCATGGGCCAAAGGATTCGGTATTACTTACCGCGGATCCGGATGGTGATGGGCCTCCGAAGTGATGGACGGGTTGAAGTTTTGATGAGCCGAGACGGACTCACACTGGAGCAAACCAAAGACTTAGCCCGTCGCCGGGGATATCTAGCCGCCTACATGCCCGATCATGCGTCGAAGAGTCGCTTGATCATTCCAGGGATCAAAGGATTCACCGAAGAAGATGCGAACTGGATTAGCGGCGGAGCCACAAGCTTTGTGCACGTTCCCTATCTGCTTCGAATCAGCGAACGGAACCGCCCCCTTCGTGGTGATCTCATCGCCGGAGTGACCCAAAGAATCCAAGATCAAAGCGGCTGCGACGGACCTCTGGACTGCAGCCAAGCCGTTGTTGCACATCTCATGGATCGTGCCCTGGCTGGCCTCAACCGTGTCATGGAACAGGGCGTTGAGCCCCTCGCTCGAATGATTTGGGCACCGACACCATCCCCCAAACAACGACGCCTGGAGGATGGTGGCCAGGTGGCTCCAGCCAATCAACAACAGCGGGCACCACTTAGAGAGCCACCCATTACCGCTGATCCACTGGTCCTTCGAGAACAGCCGCCAGAACCTCCAAGTCAAGACGAAGACTGGACCTTGCCTCCAGCCGAACCAGCCTTGCCCGAACCTAAACCCGCCCAGCTCCCTCCGGACTTACCGCCACCGGAACTCTTTGAGCAAAACGACGCCATCACATCCGATCTCCAGAACGACAGCGACTTTGAGGATCTTCTTGGCGCCCCCGCTCCACCAGCACTGCCTCCCCTGCGACCTGAACGAGCAACGCCACCACCCTTGTATCCGCCAACACTCAATTAACTCAATCAGCGTGAGACAATCCTGAGACAGGCGAGATGTTGATGTCTTCTCCGTTGATGCCGCTCCATCTCGGCGCTGTATTGATCGTGGGACTCTCAATGAATCAGCTGCCGATGGCACAGCTGCAGCTGTTCAAAGACCTGAATCGTGAGCTTGGTGTTCTCTGTCAAGATCCACCCCGCCAAGCCCTATCGGTTTGCAAGTTGCACTCACGACTGCTGAAAACACCCTGAACGGTTGAAGCAGACTCACTCTTGGGAATCCGGAGGTAGGCGCCGTTCGACTTGAACGAAAGCAAACCAAGCCAGAGCAGCCGTCACACCACCGCCCCAGTCAGAGCGAAGCAGTTCAACGATGGACACCGTGCTTGCGGTAATCCTTAAAGCACGAAGTCCAAACCGGCCAAGACGCTGCAAACCTTTTCGTTCAGACATTCAAAACAAGACAGACAAAAAAAAGCCGTCGCTGTGACGACGGCCTGAGCAATTAAAAAAGATGTGAAGCTGCAACTACAGCACAATCACTCTTCATCCTCATCACTACCGCCTACAGGAATCAGACGGATCGCCTTCTTCCCGAGTTTGATATCAAACTCAGCTCCAGGCTCAAGGTTGAGCATGGCCGTGTAAGCCTTGCCCACCAAAAGGTTCCCGTTGCCTTGAACTTTTGCTGTGTAGCTGAGTTTGCGTCCACCTTTACCAACGCCAGCCCCACCACCACTGAGATTCACACCCTTGGCATCTAGAAGCGCTTCATAGAACGCTGTGAAGTTCAAGCGCTCCCCACCGTCTTTCTTGGTTGAGACATAACCACAGGCGCGGACGATGTCTGACTTAGAAACATCTCCAAGATCCTTGACCTTGGAGAGAAGTTCAGCACCAGTGAGCATTGGAAAGTAAGAACTGATTACTTAGTTTTTAACGGCTCAACCGGATAATTGTCAACAAGTCCATGGTTGATTGATCCGATCAACTCAGTTCAAATCGCACACTCACGGGCTCAAAGGCTGGCGTTTATGGAACAACTCAACGCTTGAAGACACCATTGCAATCTCCCGGTGCAGGCTCAACGAAGCAATGACCTTCCGGAGACCAATACCCAAGGGCTGGGAAAGTCAGCCCTTGGGAGCGGGCTTTGCGATTCACATCTGCAGCGCCTTGCCCTTGAACAAGAACATTGCCTTCGCCATCCACAAGATCAAGGAAATCATTCTCTGCGGTTTCACGAATTGGATTGGCGTGTCCAATGCTCGGGATCAAGGTCGCCGCACTCACAATCACAAGCAGGCGGAGCAAGGTGAAAAACATTGGTTCAGGGTGAGGGTGATGCAGCAAAGGGTGAATTGACGCGATATCAATTCGAGGTGACCAGCACTGGCGTACCGACCTTGATCCTGTTGAACACCTGGATGACGTCATTGTTCAACATGCGAATACAGCCAAGACTGACCGCCGAACGCAGCCTGACCCAATTCGGCCACGCCGTGCCGTGAATCGCATATTCACCGGTACCGATCTGGACGTAAGCCACATAACGAACCCCAACTGGGTTCTTCGGGCCAGGAGCAATCACTTTGCCTTTTTTGTGATACACAGGCGCCTCATCCATTTTGGTCACGGCAAATTGACCTGGAACCGTCGGTGATTCGGGAGCCCCGATTGCAACCGGATACTTACCAATCACTTTGCCGTCATCGAGGAGCGTTAGATAACGATTCTTCAGGCTGATCTCAACGCTCGTTTCTGCCCGAACCGGAACGGTCGATGCAACACCAGCAACAGCAACAGCCAGCATCGATGCCATCAACGTCGAGCGATTACCCATGGTCGATCAGATGGAGTAAGTATGGGCATTTTGACTCATTCGAAACGAGCTAGCGTCCACAGATCTGCCGTTTAAGCCAGACATGTTCAGCCGTTTGGGATCAATCCGTGCACTAATTGCGGGTGGAGTCGCCCTTGCTTCGGCCCTGGCCTTGCAGGGTCCAGTCAAAGCCGGATTTAGCCCAGAACAACTGGCCGGTTTTGAAGTCACCCACCTGAGAGGCCTGGTGAGTGTTGTCCTGCCTGATCAAAAAGTCATTGAAGTCATTGACCCGGAGGGCCACAAGCAGATCGTCACGGTCGGATTCGACATGAGTTCCCTTGCGCTCAAGCCTGGGGATGGCGTCGATGTCTCCGTTCTTGATGGACTTGTCGTCGACCTTGCCCTGAGCAGCGATCAGGAGTTGAGCTTCAACCGCGAGGACATCATCATGCCCTCGACCATGGGCCCGCTCCCCAAAGGCACCCGTGTCGCGCTGGCATCAGGAACCGCTCGGGTGTTGAAACTGTCATCCAGCGACCGCAGCATCAGTCTGATGGGGCCGCTCGGGGGGATCCACAACCTCGATGTCATCGCCAATCGAAGCAATGACCTCTTCCCCAATCTCAAACCAGGAGATCTGGTTGATTTCCGCCTGATTCAGCCGGTGGCTGTTGCGCTCGACCGCGTGAAAACGACGAAAGCGGTTCGCAGCGTTGCTGGAGAGCAGCCCATGACTGCCGCACTGCGCGAGGACGCCACAACGATCCAGGCCGATCTGCTGCAATCGTTTGAGATCACCAAATTGCAGGGCACAATTACTCGCCTGCAAAGCAGTGATCAAGTTCTTGAGCTGCGTTCTCCCTATGGTCACGAGATGTTGATCACAAGTGGCGTCGATCTCAAGCGATCTGGAATCAAAGTGGGTGACAAGGTCCAGGTTGATCTTCTTGATGGTCTGATTGTCGATCTCAAGCGCAGTCCCCGTCTCAGACTGAGCTTTCAACGCCAGGACGTGATTCTTTCCCAGGACTTCGGTCCTGTTCGAGAGGGGGCTCGAGTGGCCATGGGAACAGGCACAGCCGAGGTGGTCAAGATCTCGGAAAAAGATCAGGACCTAAGCCTGAGAGGCCCTTTCGGCGGAATCCATAATCTCGATATTCGTGACGGCATTAAGGGCAACCCCCTTCAAACGCTGCACGTCGGCGATTACGTGGAGTTCAGAGCCATTCAGCCCGTTGCCATCGCCGTACGCAAGCTGAATTAATCAGATCGCTTGTTGGGAGGCGAGGGCACGAACCACGTCTCCCCGCGTGAGCACTCCGATCGGATGATTTTGCTTATCGACAACGAACAATCGCTGCGTGCCGCGATCATGCAACTGAGATGCAGCCTTCGGCAACGGCAGTGAATCGCGGCAGCTATGGCTGTCTTTACGCATCAGCTCGGCCACCGTCGTTCCGAGGACTTGATGCACTTGCTTGTCCCAATTCAATGGGTTTTTCAGATAAATAATGCTGTCCAGCAACATCACATAGGGCCCGGCATCCACGCCGCTCTCACGCACCATCAGATCCTGTTCCGTCAGCTCCCCGATCAAGGCTCCGGATGCATCCACAACCGGCAATCCACTGATGTGATGGTCGCTAATTAACTTGACCGCGTCCTGCAAGGGAGTCTCAGCACTGACACTGAGCACCGGCTGAGTCATCACATCAGCGACCGTCAGCTTCAGAACCATGAGATGTCGTCATCTGGTTGCATTCTGCTGGCCCGCATCCGACCTGGGTGCTGCTGTAGTGGGATCAACTGATCCACAGCTCTGAACTCCCGCATCCTTCGCCGTAGCGCAGACGCGCTCACCATCGGCCGGGCCATTGCAGGTCTCCCTCTGATCGTGGCTTTGCAGGCCGGTTGGCAACCTTTGGCTTGGTGGTTGCTTCTGATCGCAGGGTTGAGTGACGCCGCCGACGGTTGGCTGGCACGCCGTGCCGGTGGGGGGACAAGCTGGGGAGCTCGGCTCGACCCTCTCACCGACAAGGTCCTGATCGTCGCGCCGCTGCTATGGCTGGCGTCCAACCAACAACTGCCCCTCTGGGCCGTGTGGTTGCTGCTAGCCAGAGAACTGTTGATTTCTGGCTGGCGGGCTGCGGCCGACGACGGCGCTCCTGCCTCCAGTGGAGGCAAGGCCAAAACGATCCTCCAATTTGTCAGCCTGCTGATGTTGCTGTGGCCGATGAACTGGAGCGGCCATCAGCAGCTGACCCAACTTGGATGGTGCTTGTTTTGGCCCTCCTTGTTACTGGCACTGAGCTCGGCAGCGAACTATCTCAGGCCCCAATCAGGGACGCATCAGCACTGAAGTCAGGATCCTGCGTGGGGTGCAACGCATAGTCATTGACGTAACTGTCCTTCAGGCCTGCAGCCAAATCAAACCGTGGTTGCCAGGCCAGCTCGCGTTCAACCCGCGTGATGTCCGTTAGGAAATGGTTGAGGCGCAGCGGGAATGCTTTACGCGCCTTGGGATCCAACCGTGAAGGATCGAACCGTCGCAGATCAACAGCATTCGGGTCCTTACCGCACGCCGTTGCTGCGCTAAGGATCAAGCCCTTGAAGGTGACTCCTTGCCGACCGGAGCAGTTGTAGATCCGATTGGCAGCAGCCTCCACATCGATACAACGAGCCATCGCCTCCGCAAGATCATCAACATGCCCCAGCTGAGTGATCGTGCTTCCCTCTCCCGGCAAAGGAACAGGCTGATCATTCACGATGCGGTCGAAAAACCAGCGCTCGATCGGGTTGTAGTTGCCCGGACCATAGATATAGGTGGGTCGAAAACTGGTGAAGGGGATTCCTTCGGCCCGCAGCCAGGCTTCGGTATCCGCCTTACCCGAATGTCGACTGTTCGGATCTGTTGCCGCCTCTTCGGAGAGGGGCCACTGCTCCGATGCGGCATACACGCCAGCAGAACTGACATACACGAAGCGATGGGATGGCGCACCAGTCATCGCCACCACCCGTTGACTGTCCTCGAGCTTGCGACCTGAACTATCGACGATGACGTCGAATGATCGTTCTTTCAGGCACGCCAGCCCTTCATCAGTACTCCGATCACCCTTGAGATGCTCAACCCCGTCGGGAATGCTGTTTTTACCGCGGGTGAGCAAGGTCAATGCATGGCCTTGGGCCTTCAGCCGCGCCACCAGGGGTTTGCCAACAAAACGGGTTCCCCCCATCACCAGGATTTTCACGGGCGAGGTGCACTGAACGCGGGGGTATTGAAGCGCGGAGCAGCAGGATGGTGATTACCCCCTTTGTCCACCATGGAGATCATCCCAGCCATCGATCTGCTCGACGGTGCCTGTGTGCGGTTGCATCAAGGGGATTACGAGCAGGTGACGCGATTTAGCGACGATCCTGTCGCCCAGGCATTGAGCTGGCAAAACCAAGGAGCCACACGACTGCATCTGGTGGATCTCGATGGAGCAAAGCGTGGGGAACCCGTGAACGACGCTGCCATCCGCGCGATCACAGCAGCCCTCGACATCCCCGTCCAGCTCGGTGGTGGCGTGCGTTCCGTTGAACGGGCGCATGACTTGCTCAGCTGCGGTTTGGATCGCGTGATTCTTGGAACCGTGGCCATCGAGCAACCCGAACTGGTTAGCCAATTGGCGCAGCGCTACCCCAATCAGATTGTGGTGGGCATCGATGCAAAGGGGGGCAAGGTGGCAACCCGCGGCTGGATTGAACAGAGTGATGTCTTGGCGACGGATCTCGCACGGCGGTTCAGCGATGCGGGAATCGCTGCGATTATCACCACCGATATCGCGACCGATGGAACGCTGGCTGGCCCCAATCTCACAGCATTACGCGAGATGGCTGAGGCGAGCAGCGTGCCTGTGATCGCCTCAGGTGGGATTGGCTGCATGGGAGATCTACTCAGCCTTCTCCCCCTGGAACCGCTCGGAGTGACTGGCGTCATCGTTGGACGTGCGTTGTACGACGGACGCGTGGAGCTCGCAGAAGCGATCCAAGCCATCGGTGCTGAGCGGCTTCAAGATCCAACGATGATCAATTCCAACCTGGCCTGAAACTGGATTGGGAACGTCATTAAAATGAATCGATCGCTTTACTTTTCGTGCTAGGGCGTCCGGACAGCAAGACCGATTCGTCTTCCACAGTGCGTGGCTTGCAGGACGTGTTTGAGCGTTGTCGACATCTGGGGATGCGACTGAGTCGTCAACGACGCATGGTGCTTGAACTGCTTTGGACCGATCAAACCCACCTGAGTGCTCGCGACATTTTTGAAAAGTTGAATGCGCGAGGGCGGAGCATTGGCCACACCTCCGTTTACCAAAACCTAGAGGCGTTGCAATCGGCCGGTGTTATCGAATGCCTAGATCGCGCCAATGGTCGCCTCTACGGCTACCGCAGTGCGCCCCACAGTCATCTGACCTGTCTGGACACAGGGGATATCCAAGACATTGATATTGAACTTCCAACCCAACTTCTCAACGAAATTGAAGCTCAGACAGGATTCAAGATTGAGTCCTACACACTTCAACTCAACGGACGCTCCACCCTGGAGAAATGAGCTCAGGCTCGTTACCTTGACGCTACTTGAGTTCTGATTCGCACCTTGGCCTCAACAAAACCGGTGCGAATCCTGTTGCAGGCCTCCCCTCTCCTGGCTGAAACTCTGGCCCTGCAGTTAACAAGGGATCAGCCCGGATGGGCTGTCGCATTCAAACCGGATCAGCTCGATGGCAAACCGTCATTGGTGATCTGGTCGATTGAGGCCATCACCAGCCTTGCCGCGATTGATCGAGAGACGCGTGCCACCGCCGAACGCTGGCCATCAACGCCGCTACTCCTACTGCTGCCCGACGAACTCGCCATTGAGAAAGACGCGTTGTTGTCGCTCCCAGCAGCTGGGCTTCTACAAAACAGTGATCTAAGCGATCTCACCAACGCCGTCACCACTCTGCTGAATGGCGGACGGGTCGTCCGGTTAACCGCTGGAGGTCAAACGAAGAGCGAGCGCGTGGAGACCATGGGCTTCGGTCAGTGGCTTTTGGTCAGTGGCCTGCAACAGATCAGCAGTGATCTGCAGGTGGTGGAAACCCTGCTCAATCCTCCTCCAAGGAATGCATTGCTGCGCTTCGTTCTGGAAGGCCGACGCCGGGAACTTCGCAGTGCCCATGGGTTGTTGCTTTGGTTGTGGGGGCCTCTGCACCTTGGGCTGAGCGACAGCGTGCCCCTTCATCCCTCCACAGCGATGGTTGCAGCGCCACAGGGTCTCCCTACTCAGAGGAGCACGACCGCAATCACCTTGAGGGATCGCAATGCCCTGGCTGTTTGGGAGGCCATTGAGGAACGGATCACCGCCTCCTTACAAACGGAGTTGAACAATGCCACCGGTCGGCTGCTTGCTCTTGATGGCCTTCATCCCGAACGACGCAGGGATCTCTTGCTGGCTCTCATGCAGCAACTGAAAGCAGTGCTGCAACGCTTACGTGACCCGTCATCTGGACCTTGCTCCGACGAGCGCTGGGCACAGCTCCAGGAAGAGTTGCGTCGGCAAGCCCTCACAACCATGGCGGGCAGTTACGTGCAAATCCCTCGCTCAGGACAACTCCTTCCGGTCGTCACGCAGCTACTGGAGCACACGGACTTCTCCAGCACAGATGTTGACTTACCAGACCCTGAGGCGATGTTGTCGCCATTGCTTGCAGGACAACCTGTACTGGTGAACGGACAACTCCTGCCTCCGGATGATCCACGCGCTCTGCTTCAACTCGAAGCACTGGTGAGCAATTGGTTGATTCGCACAGCGGAGCTCATCGGCGCCGACCTCCTCGATCTCTGTGGGGAATGGCCGGAGCTTCGTCGCTATCTCCTCAACGAAGCGTTGATTTCAACACGGGAACTCGAGCGATTACGCAACCAATTGAACAGTCAACTGCGTTGGGACGACTGGATTCAACGCCCAATCGAGCTCTACGAAAGCAAGCGAACCCTCTATCAACTGGACGCAGGGCGCATCATTCCAGTGAAGCGACTCGAACCGCGTGACCAGGAACTCAGTCAACTGGGCTGGTGGCAACGCCAAGTCGCCCTGCTGCTGGAAACCAGAGACGCTCTCGCTCCTCAGTTGCATGCCTTGATTCAACGGGTTGGCGATCTCATGGTTGTGGTGCTGACGCAAGTGATCGGTCGAGGCATCGGCCTCATCGGCCGCGGCATCGCCCAAGGCATGGGTCGTCATCTCGGACGCGGATAATGAGCGCCGACGGCACCCGCCCGATGGCTTCCCTGCTCAAGTTCCTATTCGCATTCAGCCTCGCCATGGTGCTGTGGGCAAACCCTGCTGGAGCCATCCGTGACAACGACAGTTACGACGGCAATATCTATGCCCTCTACGCCGGAAATGGCTCGCTTGTGCCCCCAGCTACCACCCTCGAAGACAGCCTGAAGTCGGGTCGAACCGCTGTGATCGTCTACTACCTCGACGACAGCGCAGTGAGCAAACGCTTTGCGCCTGTGGTCTCGGAACTTCAGAGAATCTGGATGCGCAGCATCGACCTGATGCCGCTCTCCACAGACCCTATGCAGAATCGCAACAGCACGTTGTCAACAGATCCGGCGACCTACTGGCGCGGAACGATCCCGCAAGTTGTGGTGATCGGTCCGGACGGAAGGGTTGTATTTGATCAAGACGGGCAGGTGCCACTTCAACAGATCAATGAAGCCATCAGCGCAGCCACAGGGCTCGACGCTCCAGACCTAAGCGCCATCGATCCCGGCGGCAGTTTCAACGAGGTGAACATCGAAGTCACCCCAGGCTGAGTCGTATCACGACAAGCCGCCTACGCTGCCGCGAGTTTGTCCACCGACCACGTGTTTCTGCCCCTCGCTTCGCTTGCCCTCGGCCTCGGCGTGAGCTGGCTGGAACTCCGTCATCGACTTCGACCGTCATCCCCTCTGGAACTGAGGGGAGCCAACTGGATGGTGGAACAACAGGGATCAACCCTCCGGGTGGAGGGTGTCCTAGAGATTGCCAATCCGCACCGTCGGATGGAAATTTTTGTTCCTGAGCTCACGGTGAAGCCCGTGCTTTTGGGGTCGGCCGATCCGTCTCACCTAACGGTGACGACGCAAGTCCGCAGTGCTCACCCCGATGAGCCAGCAAGGAACGATGGCTACTGGGCCGCGTACATCGTGAAAGGTCACAAGAGCACCCAGGCCAACGTCACCATCACGATCGAAGCGAAGGCTGGTCAAAATCCAGCTCAGGTGGTCGATACCCTCTGGGTGGATGTTGATTGGATCAATTACGGACCTTTCGGACGTCTCCAACGTCGACAAGGCGTCCTGGTTCCCCTCACGAAACCAACTCCCTTACCAAGCAATCAAGCCAACTTCCGCACGGGTGATGGCTGTGCGGTTCTACCGCTGAAAACCCACCTGCTCGGCACCCTGGATGATCCGATCGAGGTCATGCGCACCTACGCCGGTCATCTGGTTCAACCCGGAGATGTGTTGACGATCGGTGAGACACCAATTGCCGTCATCCAAAACCGGTACCGCCATCCCAGCGAAGTGAAACCGGGATTCGTTGCACGCCTGGCCTGCCGTGTCTTCCATCCCACCAGCAGTCTGGCCACTGCTTGTGGCATGCAAACCCTGATCGACCTCGTGGGTCCAACACGCGTGCTTTGCGCCTGGCTGGGGGGGCTAATACTCAAACTGATCGGGATTCGTGGAGGGTTTTATCGCTTGGCGGGCGAGCAAGCTCGATTAATTGACGACATCACTGGAACCACACCTCCCTATGACCAGACCATTGTTCTGGGACCAGAACAGCCCGCCGCGCTCTGTCAACGCGCTGCTGAATCCCTTGGTGTGGCCGTCGCAATCGTGGATGTGAATGACCTTGGCCGCGTCAAGGTGCTCGCATCCAGCGTTGGCTGTGATGAAANCCTGCTTGAACGCGCCCTTCGACCCAACCCAGCCGGCAATGCCAACGAGCGCACGCCTTTGGTCTTGGTGCGCCCAACCCACTGAGAAGCGATAGAATTGAGGTTGTGTAGTGAGGATCAGCAGAGATGGCTGACGACCTCCTCAACCCACTCAGGATTGAGCCCCTTAACCCACAACATCTCACCAAGTTGGATAGTCGAGTGGCCTCCACTGAGCTACTCGGCCTACAGGCCTCGTTAATCGGGGATTGGCTGGCACAACTCGAACAGCGCTTTCCGGATCTACTGCCATCGAGATCCCCGCGATGTTTGGTTGCTCTCGATGATCAGCAACCGGTTTCCGCGNTGGTGGTTCGTCCCTACAACCGACGGGGCAGTTGCTGGAGTTTGGAACGCCCTCAACCCCTGAACGCCCAATCAACCCATAGCGCTGGCCGCATCGAACGCGCCCTACTGCAACAGGGTCTTCAGTTGGGGAGTCCCCACGTGTGCAGCTGGGTTGCTCGCTGTCCTGCAGCCGATACCCATGCCGTGTCCCAGCTCAGAGAGCTTGGTTTTCAGCCTTTAAGGCCCTATCAACTGTGGACNCCTCCAGCATCGACGACTCCCGATTTAGCCGGACAGACCTTCGCTGGAGGACTGCACTGGGAATCGATCAACCGCCGGACTGCCCAGCTGCTTTGGCCAATTGAACAAGGTGGCAGTTTCAGTCACCTTCGTCAGATCACTGACCGCCATTGGCTCGATCTGCTGGACCGCCGAGGACCAGGATGCGGCGTACTGATGGCAAAAGATGCTGTTCTGGCCGGGTTAGTTCGCAGCCAAAGCAGCTCACATCAGCGTCTGCTCGAGATTCTGCGGGACGTCGCTTGGGATGACCGTTTGAATCACGGGTTGCCAGTTGTTCTGAACAACGTGCTTCAGAACGCCAAACCCGACGGACTCATCACTGCGCTGGATGATCCGCCGCTGCACGCGATTCTTCAACAACAGGGTTGGAGCCAAGGCGAAGAGCAGCTTCTAATGGGCAGGAACATGTGGCGCCGCCAGCCCACACCACGCCAAATCGGCTTGAGTCGCCCAATCGACGACATGCTCGGCAGGCTGCGCCCTCAACAAACGCCGGTGCCAACACCAAGCCTCGGTCGGCGCTGACGTGGGCCAAGCGCCCACACCCTGTTCAGTCCTNAGCCTTGATGTGGGACGACGACGGATCGGACTNGCTGGCTGCGATGCACTCGGCATCACCGTCCGTCCCCTAACAGCGCTTCAGAGGGGGAGATTCGATGCTGACCTCACCACCCTGCGCGAGCTCTGCAGAACTCGCTCCGTGGTCGGACTCGTCGTTGGTGTGCCTCTGGATGACCACGGTGAACCCACAGCGCAAGCCGTCCATTGCCAGCGCTACGGGCAGCGCTTAAGCCATGCACTCAACCTGCCTGTCGCCTGGGTGAATGAACACAGCAGCAGCTGGGCGGCAGCAGAGCGCCATGGCCTTGCCGGCGACCGCACCGGACGGCTGGACAGCGCCGCTGCCGCCCTGTTGCTTGAACAATGGCTGCGTGATGGACCGGATCTCAAACCGGTCCATCACAACAGCATGGAGACGAGCGCGTCCGACGGCCATGCATGATCCTTGGATCAGCATCCCCATGTCGACAAAAGCCGATGCGCGATCCAGGGCCGAGCGGAAGTGGTGACGTCCCCACAGTGTTGGTACGCGGAAGCGAAGGCCAGGATTTGCTGTGCTTCCTAGAACAACTCATCCCTCTGGATGGCCAGGATTACGCCCTGCTCACTCCNGTGGATACTCCGGTGTCGTTGTTTCGCCTCAAAGAGGAAGGCGACCCCGAACCGATCACGACAATTACAAGCAGCGAACCAATCCTCTCCGTGGCCGATGTTGTGCTCCAAGAGCACGACCTCACGTTGGTCCGCTCTGCGGTCACCCTCACCGTGAGCGGAGAACTGGAAGAACCCGACCCAGACGAGCTCGAGGATGACGATGAAGAGCTCGACGATGAATCGGAAACCTATGAACTCTTGGTGAGCTTCATGGTCGAGGGGGAGGAGTATGGGCTCTATATCCCTCTCGATCCCTTCTTCGTCGTGGCACGGATGGTGGATGGCCAAGCCGAACTCGTTGAAGGTGAGGATTTCGATCGAATTCAGCCCCGCATCGAAGCGGAACTTGATGAGCGTGAACCGGGGGAATGAGCGCCAAGCATCCTCTGCAGCCCGACTGGGCTCCTGGGCTGACGATCGCCCANCTCCCTCTGCCGCATCTCACAGCGAGAAACATCCAAGCAGCGGTGCTTGATGTTGACCGCACCCTGCTTCCAGGACGTGATGTTCAGCTGCCCGACAGCGTGAGGNTCTGGCTGGAGGATGCCAAACGCAGGATGCATCTGCATCTCTTCAGCAACAACCCCTCCAGGGCACGGATCGCAGCGGTCGCTGAGCAGTTGGATCTGAGCTTCACCAGCGGAGCGGGAAAACCGCGGCGCGGCGCATTACGACGGGTGATTCAGGACTTCGATCTGCCGCCTGAGCAGATCGCCATGGTGGGTGATCGTTTNCTTACAGACGTGTTGGTCGGCAACAGACTCGGGCTTTACACCGTGTTGGTTCGGCCCGTTCGGGATGACGGCAATGCCTGTTCCAATGAGACAGTGCCGAGGCTCGAAAAGGCATTCGCCAGGCTCATGGGGGCACCGGGTGCATGACGCTGTGGGTGGTGAAGCTGGGGACGAGCCTGCTGCGCGGTGACAGCAAGCGGCCAACTGCCACCGTGATCGAGGGCTATGCCTCGAGCATCGCGCAGGCCTACTCACGCGGGGATCGGGTCGTTCTGGTGACCAGTGGCGCCGTTGGTCTGGGCTGCCAGAACTTGGGGCTCGGTCATCGCCCCGAATCAGTCGTGGCCCTTCAGGCCGCGGCCGCCATTGGTCAGGGCCATCTCATGGCGCTCTATCAGCGCGCTATGGGTCAGCACAACAGAGCCGTGGCCCAGGTCCTTCTCATTCGCTCTGATCTTGCAGACCGACGGCGCTATCGCAACGCCTCCAACACCCTGATTCAACTTCTCGACTGGGGTGTGCTCCCGATCGTCAATGAGAACGATGCTCTCTCGCCATCAGAACTTCGTTTCGGTGATAACGACACGCTCTCTGCCCTAGTGGCAGCTGCTGTCGGAGCCGACCAATTAATCCTGTTAACGGATGTGGATCGGCTCTATTCCGCTGATCCGCGAACCAACGCTGATGCCGAGCCCATCTCCGATGTGCGCAGTGCCCGTGAATTGCAATCCCTCGAAGCTGGTGCCGGAGACGGCGGACGCTGGGGAACTGGAGGGATGACGACCAAGCTCGCAGCCGCACGCATTGCCACAGCGAGCGGTATCACTGTTCATCTCGCCGACGGTCGCGATCCCAATCGGCTGAGCGCATTGCTTCAAGGAGGTCGGGGGGGAACCGTGTTCCACCCAAGTGACCAGCCCCTGGGCAATCGCCGAAGTTGGCTGGCCCATGTTCTCCAGCCGGAAGGGAGTTTGCATCTCGATGCTGGGGCCTGTCGCGCCCTTGAACACCGAGGTGCATCCCTGCTGATGGTCGGCGTCAATGGCGTTGACGGCGACTTTGATGCCAANCAGGCCGTGCGTCTGTTGGACCCCGATGGACGCGACATCGGCCGCGGGTTGTGCAGCCATGACAGCAGCAGCTTGCGTGAGGCCCTCAATGACCCAACCG
Source organism: Synechococcus sp. ARS1019 (assembly GCA_002690325.1). Lineage (GTDB taxonomy): Bacteria > Cyanobacteriota > Cyanobacteriia > PCC-6307 > Cyanobiaceae > Parasynechococcus. The sequence continues at coordinate 4,875 of NZED01000004.1, read as the reverse complement.
AGCCGGGNGACTCTCCCGTCATCGTGCATCGCGATGTCTTGGTTCTGAGCGACCGCCATCTCCGCTGACTACGATCCGCCCGCAGCTTTGCTCCGCCATGCGCTTCAGCACCCTGATCAAGGTCCTGCAGAGCGGAGANGCGTCTCTGCAACACAGCCAGCTGGGCACAGACCCCATTCTCACTGGTGCCGCTTCTCTCGAAAAGGCNTGCGCTGATCAACTCAGTTTTCTGGAGAAAGGCAATGCCCTGACCACTGCCTTGAGCAACAGCAACGTCGGCGCCCTGCTCTTACCGGATCAGGAGGATCTGATTGCGCTGGCGAGCGAACGGGGCATCGCGTTTGGGGTCTTCGCNAACCCACGTTTGGCCTTTGCTGAAGCGCTTGAGCAGCTGTATCCCCGCCGAAGACCCCAGGCGAACATTCACTCAACTGCCGTTCTCGACGATCAGGCGGTGGTGGGTCCAGGGACAGCCGTCGGTGCCAGAGTGTGCATCGGTGCCAACAGCCGAATTGGTGCCGACTGCATCCTCCATCCAGGTGTCGTGATCTACGACGACGTGATCGTTGGAGACCATTGTGAACTGCATGCCAATGCCGTTCTTCATCCACGAAGCAGGCTTGGCAACCGCTGTGTGGTGAATTCGAANGCCGTCATTGGATCGGAGGGTTTTGGCTTTGTGCCCACCCAAAAGGGCTGGAGAAAGATGCCCCAGACCGGTCTAGTCGTACTGGAAGACGGCGTCGAAATCGGCTCTGGGACGACCGTTGATCGCCCTTCCGTTGGAGAAACCAGGATCGGGGCCGGAACCAAAATCGACAACCTCGTCCAAATCGGGCATGGCGTCACAACGGGTCGTGGCTGTGCCCTTGCCTCACAGGTTGGGATTGCCGGTGGGGCGCAGCTGGGTCATGGCGTGATCTTGGCTGGTCAGGTCGGAGTGGCCAATCGTGTGGTGATCGGTGATCGCGTCATGGCTAGCTCAAAAAGCGGGATCCACAGCGATGTCGAAGCCGGTGCCGTCGTGAGTGGATTTCCAGCGATTCCCAACCGGCTCTGGCTGCGCTGCTCTGTTGCCTTCAACAAGTTGCCAGAGATGGCGAAAACCATTCGTGATCTCAAGAGGGCGCCCTCTCAGTAACCTCAGCTGCTGTCCTGTCGTGTCCGGTTGTCATGGCTCAGCACCGCGTTGTTCTTCTGCCCGGTGATGGCATCGGCCCCGAGATCACGGCTGTGGCCAGAGCGCTCCTGGATGCCGTAAGCCAACGGCATGGCTTCAGTCTGAGCTTCGACGAACAACCGATCGGTGGCAGCGCAATCGATGCCACCGACGAACCGCTCCCCGCAAGCACCCTCGAGGCGTGCAAAGCCGCGGATGCCGTGCTTCTTGCGGCGATCGGAAGTCCTCGCTTTGACGCTCTCCCTCGGGAAAAGCGACCGGAAACCGGATTGCTCGGCCTCAGGGCCGGCATGCAGCTCTTCGCCAATCTCAGACCGGTCAAAATCGTCCCCGCCCTCATGGGAGCGAGCAGTCTCAAACCCGAGGTAATCGAAGGAGTGGACCTGATGGTCGTCCGCGAGCTCACCGGCGGGATTTACTTCGGCCAACCCAAGGGGCGAGTCGAGGCAGATGGGGATGAACGCGGATTTAACACGATGACGTATTCGGGCTCAGAAGTTGACCGCATTGCGCGCGTGGCGTTTGAGCTGGCCCGCGAGCGGCGTGGGCAACTCTGCTCCGTTGACAAGGCCAACGTGCTCGATGTCAGCCAGCTGTGGCGTGACCGGGTCGATGCCATGGCTCCGGAGTACACCGATGTGTCAGTCAGTCACATGTATGTGGATAACGCCGCCATGCAATTGGTGCGTGATCCGAAGCAATTTGATGTTCTGCTCACCGGCAACCTCTTCGGCGACATCCTCAGTGACGAAGCTGCAATGCTGACCGGCTCCATCGGAATGCTGCCCTCCGCATCTCTGGGCAGCGATGGTCCTGGTTTGTTCGAGCCAGTCCATGGCTCGGCACCGGACATCGCTGGACAAGACAAAGCCAATCCGATGGCAATGGTGTTGTCGGCAGCCATGATGCTGAGGATTGGCTTGAAGCAGAACGCGGCGGCCGACGACCTTGAACAAGCCGTCGACAAGGTTCTTGCAGCCGGTTTCAGGACTGGTGATTTGATGTCAGAAGGCTGCATCCAACTGGGATGTAGGGGAATGGGAGACGAACTGCTCAAAGCTCTCTGAACTGAGAATTGGTACTTTCGGGCCCCGATCTGGCAAGATCGCCGGGCCTGTTGTCCCTGCGTCGATGTCGAAGCGTCACCCGGTAGTTGCTGTTACGGGTTCGTCCGGAGCCGGAACCAGCACCGTCAAGCGCGCCTTCGAGCACATCTTCGCGAGGGAAGGCATTACGCCTGCCGTGGTTGAAGGCGACAGCTACCACCGCTATGAGCGGATGCCGATGAAGCAAGCCATGGCTGATGCCCTGGCTGCTGGTCAGAACTTTTCTCACTTCGGTCCTGAAGCCAACCTCTTCGACAAGCTCGAAGAACTGTTCCGCACCTACGGCGAAACCGGCTCAGGTCAAAAGCGCTATTACCTTCACAGCCCCGAAGAAGCTGCTGAGCACAACGCTCGTCTCGGTGTCAGCCTGGAGCCTGGACAATTCACCCCTTGGGAAGACATCCCCTCTGGGACCGACGTCCTTTTCTACGAAGGTCTCCACGGAGGNGTGAAGGGTGAGGGCTACGACGTGGCCGCTCTTGCTGATCTTCTCGTCGGTGTTGTTCCGATCACCAACCTCGAGTGGATTCAGAAGATNCANCGNGACAANGCNGANCGNGGNTANTCCGCNGANGCGATCGTTGACACGATCCTNCGCCGGATGCCTGATTACATCAATCACATCTGCCCGCAGTTCAGCCAAACCGACATCAACTTCCAGCGTGTTCCAACAGTGGACACCTCCAACCCCTTCATCTGTCGGAACATTCCGACCCCCGATGAAAGCTTCGTGATCATCCACTTCCGCAAGGGTGCTCGTGAGAAATGGGGGATTGATTTCAGCTATTTGCTGAACATGATCAACGACTCATTCATGTCCAGCCCCACCAGCATCGTGGTCAATGGCGGCAAGATGGGATTCGCCATGGAACTGATCCTCACTCCAATCATCCACCGGATGATCGAAGAGAAGAAAACGATGAATTGATCGGAATCTCTTAGGAGTTTCATCTCTACAATGGGCTCATCTGATTCATCAGGTGGGCCCATTTCTTTGTCGTCGCCCTCCTTCGAAATTCATGGTGCGGCAGGTTCACCTCAAGCACCTCGATGGGACCGCATCGACAGTCGTTCTNTGATCCGCATCGCGCGACGGACGTATTTCAAATATTTNTCTGACACACCCGGCGGNCATGAACCCATTGGAGTNGTTGTNGCGATGGGTCAACAAGAGGGTCGGGTTGCCTTTGATGCCCCGGTGCTCTTGCCGGACGAAGAGTTTGTGNGTCTTGAGTTGATCCGTGGACGCACGATCAAAGGTCGTCAATCTCGCAACCGCAGCTCACTGGGATGACGCCAATCGTGCTCATCTNGATCGCCGCACTCGGCGCCTGTGTTGGCAGCTTCACCAATGTGGTGGTCTGGCGCTTGCCCCGAGGAGAATCCGTCGTCTATCCCGGCAGTCACTGTCCCCGTTGTGGGCATGCGATTCGCTGGTACGACAACATTCCGGTGATGAGTTGGCTGGCCCTCAGAGGTCGGTGCAGAGATTGCAAAACATCCGTGAGCTTGAGGTATCCAGCCGTGGAAGCTCTAACCAGCCTGCTCTGGCTCTCTGCGCTTCTTGTGGGACCCGCCGGTGGAGGGGATCTGCCGTCGTCATGGCTGCCTTGGGCAGGACTCCCACTGATCGGTTGCTTGGTTCCCCTCACCTTGATCGATCTAGACCACCTCTGGCTCCCGGAACCCCTATGCCGCTGGGGCCTGCTCGTTGGGCTCCTGATCAGTTGCAGTGGAGGCCTCACGCTGCTGTCGCATCACCTGATCGCCGCCNTTCTCGGACTCTTGGCGCTAGAAGCGATCAGCGCCCTCGGTGAGCGNATTCTGGGACAACCGGCCCTGGGACTNGGCGACGCCAAGCTCGCAGCCCTGGGTGGTGCCTGGCTTGGCAGCTCTGGCTTGGCCATGGCCCTCGGGCTAGCCGTCCTGAGCGGTGCGTTGGTGGGAAGCGCAGGCCGCCTCACCGGTCGTCTCGGCCCTCGTCAACCCTTTGCCTTTGGGCCATTTATTGCACTGGGAATCTGGCTGGTCTGGCTGCAGGGCCCCAGCTGGTGGTGGGAACGTTGGCTTGATCTCACCAGCCAACTGCTGTGATGGCAGCCCAATAATCCGTTCAAAAGGCCTTGATCAAGGCCAGTTACTGATCNTCATCTAGCGCAAAGAGGAAGGCCGCCCTCCCCGCTGGAAAGACGGCCTAGCTCGCTCGTTTGTGCATGGGTCTACCCATCACTTCAACATTGAAACGAAGTCGAAGCGTCTGGCTCGTGGCGCCCTGGGGCCATGGGCTCTAGGGATCGGGTCGTTGTCTCCTAGGGCACCTGCGGCGGTGCAAGCGGAGCGTCGATTGGCGTGGCGACCATTGCGTGCCGACCAAAGGACCAACCCAGGTCATTGGTGAGACTGTTGGAGCAGGGGCCAGATCGTCAGTCTGCTTCTCCGATTTGCTCAGGTGGAGTGTCGGCCGTCATTGGCTCCTCCGATCTCGATGCACACAGTTTTGTGCCCTCACTCCACAAAAACCATCGGCATTAAGGCGCATTGCTCCCAACCCTTGAGCGATCGATTCTTAAGGCGGCTTGCCTGGATTGA